>CANJEC010000017.1 GCA_947473395.1 Actinomycetota bacterium
GCTTGGTGGGTCCATCGTGGGTCGACATGCAGCTGAACTGATCTCAGTTCTGGCATTAGCTGTCACCAACAGCCTGACGGTGAGCGATATTGCAGAGAGCCTATTTGTGCACCCTGCTCTGGCTGAGGCTTTAGCGGAGGCAGCGGAATAGTGGCCACCGAAGAGTCACCAAAGGTTCTGACTGCGGTTCTTGTCCCATGTTTCAATGAATCCGCCACGATTGCAGGAGTCGTTGAAGATTTTCGCCTCGTGTTGCCCGAGGCAACCGTCTATGTCTTTGACAACATGTCTACCGACGACACTGCTCAGGTTGCTCGCGCAGCAGGCGCTGTCGTTGTGCCTGCAACGCGCCGCGGCAAAGCCAGTGTGGTTCGGAAGATGTTTAGTGAGGTTGAGGCGGATGGCTATCTCATGGTTGATGACGACGGCACCTACGAGGTAGAGGTTGCCGCTGCCATGGTGGACTTTTCCGCGAACTCCGAAGCCGCCTGACCGAGGGGTACGGCATCAATCCTGATCTAGTAGGTGTGGTAACCGCTTCTGGTTATCCGCTGGGTTCTGCATGGTTTCCCGCAGAGATGCCCCAAGACTCTGGCACCTTTGATGCAACCACCATGCTTGCTTTGTTTGAGCACATCTCACCCGAGGACTAGCCCAAAGTGGTTCAGAAATGCAAGGATTTGTTGAACCCGGGGGGCTTCGTCATTCTGACAATCCCTTCCAAGGCGGTGGACTCGATCCTTGACGTTCTTGAGAAGGTCAAGCTTGTCGTCGATGATTCGATTCATCAGCACTTCGGCTTTGATGCAAAGAGCGATACTAAGCCTGTCTTTCACGCTGGTGGATTCGTCACTGAGCACGAATCCAGCTTTCAATTCGGGTTGAACAACCTGTTTGCGTTTCGCGTCGCCTAACAACTGAGTCAACAAGCATCACAGTCACACCTGCTAGAATCTGCATTTCCTTAGCTCGAAGAAAAGGCTGTCGTTTGTCCACCCCCGCACAGGTCTGGTCCTATCGGACTCTGATCGTCAACCTTGCACAGCGCGAACTCAAGTCTCGGTACAAGCGCAGCCTGTTGGGGTGGATGTGGTCGCTGATTAACCCCGCTGTCACGTTAGGTGTCTACACCGTCGTCTTTGGGGTCTTTTTTAAAGCACAAGCGCCTGTTGCGGGCAATGGGGAGTCAACATTTTATGCCCTCTGGTTATTCTGCGGCCTGGTCATGTGGAATCTGTTCTCAGGCGTTATCAACACGGCGATTTCTTCATTCTCTGGTGCCGGAGGGCTGCTGACGCGAACCTATTTCCCTCCAGAGTGCCCCATGATCGCTGGTCTGATCACAGTGATCATCCAGGCGCTACTTGAGGGCGGGATCCTGATCTTCTTCATGGCCGTCATCGGAAACCTGTCGTTCACCATGTTGATCATCCTGCCGTTATTTGTGCTGATGTCCTGTTTTGCATTTGGCATTGGGCTAGTACTGGGACTGCTGAATATTCGCTACAGAGACGTGTTCTATCTGACTGGTATCGCCCTGCAGGTACTTTTCTATGCCACCCCGATCGTGTATCAGCTGAGCATCCTGCCCTCGACAGCGCAAGCTATTCTCCGCTTCAATCCACTCACCTCATTTGTCGGGGCCATCAGGCAAGTTGCATATTTCCTAGACTTTCCGACTCCGGGTAGCTGGATGGTCATGATCTCCTCTGCCACTGTCAGCGTTGTGGGTGGTTGGATGATTTTCAGCCGCTGGGCACCAACTGTGATTGAGGAGCTATGAGATGAGCGCCATTGTTGTTGAGGGTGTGTCGAAGAAGTTCCGTTTGCATACTGATCGCGCACATTCACTCAAGGAACTCGTGACTCGTCGCGACCGAAACGCAGGGATCGATCAGTTCTATGCCCTTGACAATGTGTCCCTAGAGATTCCCGAGGGCTCGATGTATGCCTTGGTCGGGCACAACGGCTCTGGCAAGTCGACGCTACTTCGTTGTATTGCCGGGATTTACCGACCGACCGAAGGCTCGGTAAAAGTGCAAGGCCGTATTTCGACGCTGCTGGAACTGGGTGCAGGATTTCACCCCGACCTGACCGGTCGCGAGAACGTCTACATGAACGCCACGATTCTCGGGATGTCGAAGAAGCAGATCGACGCTGTCTTCGACGAGGTCGTCGAGTTCGCCGGCATCCAAGATTTTATCGACTCGCCGGTCAAGATTTACTCAAGTGGCATGTACGTTCGTCTCGGTTTTTCTGTAGCAATCCACGTTGACCCAGAGATTCTGATCATCGATGAGGTCATTGCTGTTGGGGACGAGGAGTTTCAAAGGAAATGCTTCGATCACCTCGCCAGTTTGAGGCGAAAGGGAGTGACGGTTGTGGTCGTGACGCATGGAATGGGCACGGTTGAGACGATGTGCGACGGAGCCGCGTGGCTCGACCACGGAGTGCTTCAACAGGAGGGTGCTGCAGCGGACATAGCGAGCGCTTACGTGCGGCAGGTAAACGAGAGCGAGCGTCAGGGGCGTCAGGCCGCTGCAATCGAGGCCGCTTCGGCCGCTGCAATCGAGGCCGCTTCGTCCGCTGCAATCGAGGCCGCTTCGGCAGCGGCCGGCGATGCCGCTGCGGGTGCTGCGGCCGGGACACCGCCCTCGGAGGAGTACGTTCCTGACGGGGAGGAGTGGTTCGGGGAGGACATCGAGATCACCGAGGTCTTCTTTACAACAGCAGACGGCCGACGGATCGAGACTGCTACGACCGGTGAGCCGATGTCAGTCAACATCGCGTACCGAGCGCATCGTCCTGTAGAGGACCCCGTATTCGGATACATGATCCACACCGAAAACGACACGCCGGTCTCGGGCACGAACACCCGCATCGATGGGGTGCTGACAGGCACCCTAAACGGTGCCGGGGTGGTTCGCCTCAACATGCTCGAACTGCCGCTACTACCCGGGAACTACGATTTTACGGTAGGCATCAACGACAAGTTCGTTCAGCACACTTACGACCGCAAGTACCGCTCGACAGTTCTCACAGTTCGACGGGGTGACCATCCGCTAGGCGTGGGTTTTACCGAGATCAAGGGGAACTGGGAGATCCTGGACGTGAACGGCGAACTGCAAGCCAAACCCGAGCACGAGGTCGAGCCATGACTGATCCAGTAGAAACCAGATCGAGGCTGAGGTCGCTCATCGGATCAGCGCTTCGGAAGCTCCGTCTTCGCTCGGGGCCGACTCTCAACGGCATACAAGGCAGGCTCGACCATCAGGGGCAAGCGATACACGATATTACTGCTGCGTTGGTCGCAGCTCAGCGCAGTATCCACTTGCTTGAGGACTACATACCCGAACTGCTCGGGCTCTTCTCTTCGACGTCCGGAACACAGCGACGCACTCAGCGAATCCTCGACGATCTCGCGTCTGGCATTGACCGCCACAGCGCGACGTTGGCTGCCCATCAGGGTGGGATTGAACAGAACGGCGTCAGCATCCTCGAGATGTGGGGTGGGATTGAACAGCACGGCGTCAGCATCCTCGAGATGTGGGAGCGACTCGAGTTCGTTCGTCGGGAGCTCATGTTTGAGGTGCGCTACTCCCCAGGCACGACTCTTGATGCGTCGGGGAACGGCCCTGCGAGATCCTTAGCAGAAGCGCCCCGTGTGGCAGACGCGGCCCGCATCACGGAGCTCAGCCTCGGCGCCGGTCTAAGGTTGAATCTCGGTTGTGGGCATCTCCCGCGTGAAGGCTTTATCAACGTGGATATGCGCGAACTGACGGGAGTTGATGTCGTCGCCCCAGTTGACGATCTGCCGTTCGAGACGGGCTCGATAGATGAGATCCACAGCTCCCACCTGCTAGAGCACTTCCCGCAGGAGCAACTTATACGGCAGCTCCTGCCCTACTGGTTCTCGATGTTGCGCCCGGGCGGTACATTTCGGGCTGTCGTACCGGACGGAGTAGGCATGGTTGAGGGTTTCGTTACCAAAGAGATCCCCTTCGCAGTCCTTCGCGAGGTGCTTTACGGGGGACAGGAGTACGAGGGCGACTTTCACTTCACGATGTTTAGCGGGGAGTCGCTTGCAGGGATTCTCACGGACGCCGGATTCGTGGACGTAGAGATCGAAGTTCAGGGACGAGTGAACGACGTGTGCATTGAAACGCAGGTCGCTGCTCGCCGACCAGCTTGATCATGATGAGTAGACCTCGGATCTCGGTGATCATTAACACGCTTGACCGCGCTCCGAGCTTGGATCTCCTGCTCGATTCGCTAGGACAACTTACCTACCCGGACTTTGAGGTCGTTGTTGTTGTGGGACCATGCAAGGACGACACCGACGCGGTGCTCTCTGCACGACGTGAGCCGATGAAGCTGCTCCGCTGCGACTTACCCAATTTGTCGAAGTCGCGCAACATAGGCGTTGCGGCATCCGCAGCGGACTTTGTGGCATTCATCGATGACGACGCGGTGCCCGAACCGCAGTGGCTAGAAGAACTGCTGGCCGGCTTCTACGAGCCCGATGGATCCCTCGCGCCAGACGTGGCGGCAGTTGGGGGGTGGGTCTACGACCACACCGGTCACGCGTTCCAGTGCATCCACACGGGCGCAGATCGGCTCGGCAACGCCCGCGGGGACTATCCGCGTCCGCTCAACCTGCTTGCCACGCCCGGCTCCCGAATTTTCCCGTATGCGCCGGGCGGCAACGCTCTGTACCGCCGTGACGTGTTGATTACGATGGGCGGCTTCGATGAAGAGTATGAGTACTACCTCGAGGAAACAGACCTGAGTGCTCGGCTCATCGACCACGGCTGGGCAATCCGCCAGGTGGACGGCGCGGCGATCCACCACAAGTTTCTCCCGAGCAGCGTACGAACCTCCTCCAAGGTGCTCCGTGATCGCTTCGCAGTGGTCAAGAACAAGATTTATTTCTCGTTCGTTGTCGGCTCGGAGTACCACACGATGACGGAAATCATGTCAGACAATGCGAGGTTCGCAGACCTCCACAAGAACGATGTGGCATGGCATCTGGAACAGGAGAATATGACGCCTGCCGAAGCGGAGTCATCCTTAGCTTCTATCGACCGGGCCTGGTCGGCGGGCCTAGCGGCGGCCGAACGCGGTCGTGCCGCCATGGGCTTCAGTAAGGACCAGGAGCCTCCCGCCCCGCGGCCCTTCCTCCCGTTCCCGACCCGGCAAGTGGCGGGTCGCCGCCTTCGGCTCTGCTTCGTCAGTCAGACGATCCCCCCTGAAGTCATCGGTGGCATTGGGCGGTACTTCATGGACCTAGCCCGAGAACTAGCGTCACGTGGCCACGAGATCCACGTGATCACTACAGCGGAAACGCACGATACCGTGGACCTTGAAGAGGGTGTGTGGGTCCACAGAATCCGCAAGGAATTTTGTGGGCAAGAGGTCGCCACCGGATTAGACGTGCCGTACCGGATCGCTGCGAACGCGACGGCGGTGGCGGCAGAGGTCGAGCGCATTACGGACCGAGTTCCGCTCGACGCTGTTTACGCTGCAATGTGGGATGTAGAGCACCTAGCTGTCATGGCTAAGAGATCGGTCCCCTGTGTAACTGCGCTCGTAACTACCTTCGCCATCACACTGCGTACACGACCCGAGTGGGGTGGGGATGCCACATTCATGGAGGAATTCGGCACGCCGTTGCTCGAACTTGAGCGGTGGGTCCTTGAGCACAGTGACGTTGTGCACGCGATCAGCAACGCGATTGCGCGTGAGGTTCAGGCGACTAGTGGGGTGCTAATGGGGTCACCCCGCCTGCACGTCGAGCCGATTGGAGAGGCCGAGCACTTCTCACAGATCCCCGACCGATCGGATCGTGAGAGCTGCACGTTGTTGTTCGTCGGCCGCTTCGAGAAGCGCAAGGGAATAGACTTGTTGTTCGACACCATCCCCGAGGTGCTGGAATCGCAACCCCATGTGAGGGTGGTTCTTGCAGGCCGCAACGATCTGCCAGGCGAGAATGGTCGCCCCTATGGCGAGGTTTTTCTTGAGCGGAACACGGGTGCTCCCTGGCTCGACCGGGTGTCGATACTCGGAGTCGTCGATGATGAGCGGCTGTGGTCGCTTCTTGGGGAGGCCGACGTAATGGTCGCACCTTCCCGCTTCGAGTCGTTCGGTCTGGTCTACCTGGAGGGCATGATGGCGGGCTTGCCGGTTGTGGCGCTCAACATGGGTGCCGCGCCCGAGATCATCATGGATGGGACAACAGGGATACTTGTGGCAGCGGATTCAGCGTCTCTAGCTTTGGCGCTGTTGGGGTTGTGCGCTGATCCGAACGCACGTGAGCGGATAGGTGCTGCAGGACGCCGCCGTTACGAGGAGCGATACACGGTGGTTGCGATGGCAGATGGTGCAGAGCGGATCTTCGCTACTCTCCCGGTGCCGGAGGTACTCTGAATATGGCCCGAATCGCACTAGTGGCGGGGATCTGCACAAGTCGTGACGCCATCTCAAACGCGGTCCGGATGCAGGAGCAACTGCTCGTCGATGGAGGTCACGAGGTTGTCGTCTTCTCGCAGCACACTGACTTCCCGGGACCAACCCATAGGGCTACCCCTCACGTCTGGAGCCTTCAGAGCGACGAGTGGTTCCGGTCGGCCGACCTTGTGGTGTTCCACTTCGGCATCCACTATTCGCTCTTCGACGAGTTGTTGTTGTCCCATCCGAACGCAGCACGCGTCGTGCACTTCCACAACGTCACGCCACCGGAGTTCCTAGGCGGAAAGTCACGGATACAAGCGATCCGGGGGCTCGATCAGTTCAGCATTGCTAGCCGCGCCGACGCGTTTTGGAGCGACTCGTCGCACAATACTGCATGTCTAGCGGAGTGGAGCGACGTTGATCCTGCTGCTGTTTCACTCTTACCGCTAGCGGTTCATTGGGAAATATTGACCTGTGACCAAGACCGTCTGGCGATGCATGAGCGACCTAAACGGGTAATTGCGGTGGGGCGACTGACCGACGCGAAAGGACAGCGAGACATCGTCGACGCCGTCGCCCGACTGCCGGAGACTCTGCAGCGCCGGGTTGTAGTTGACCTAATCGGTGCTGAGGCTCATTCGGATCCGACCTATATCGAGGCACTGCGCGAACAGATCAAAGACTTCGGACTCGAGCGCATCGTGCGTATAGAACTTGATCTAGATGACGCAACGCTTCGTGACCGATACGCGGCAGCCGACGTGTTTGTGTCTGCATCGCGGCACGAGGGCTTTTGCGTCCCTGTTATCGAGGCTCTCGCTGGTCGATGCCGGGTCATAGCGACCGATGTGGGAGCAGTCAGCGAGACGCTCGGGACCTGCGGCACGCTATTGCCAGTAGGGGATGTCCCGGCGCTCGCTGTGGCGATAGATCAGGCACTCTTGGCGGGTCCGCTCAGCGAGGAGGAGTTTAAGGTGGTGTTGCGACACCTCGATCAGTTCTCGGTGGAGAGCCTCAGAGTGCGACTCTTGGCGCTAGTCGATGCTGTCCTACTTGCAGGACCGGGGATCGACCCGGGGCCCTGCTCGCAATGAATGCTCCTTAGATCCCTTCGATGTGGATGGGCATGTGTACTTGAACGGGCGAGCGAACTCCGTCGACGTGCAGTTCTATCGACAGGGCAAAGATAAGCACGTCTCGTTCAAACTCAAAGGTAACGGTGTCGCCGTCGATGATCCCGGTTGTTAGATCGAGCCGCTGGATCAGGTGCTTTCCTGGTGAGGTGATGTCGACCCGGAACCCGTCAAGGTCAGCCCACGAACCCCGGTCGAGACTTACCGATAGCCGCCACATGCCGGAGCGCAAGAACATTGGCAAGGATGCACAGATCTCTCCCACAGTGCCGACTGGTACGAGCGGCCCGTCAGCGCCCGGGCCGGGCCACATGCCTCGCGACACCCTCGTGCTGAAGTGCTGGTTAAAAAGTTCGTCTACACGACTGCGCAGCTGTTCAGATTTGACATTGCTCACCCGCTGGGCGGTAATCCACCATACGAAGGATTGGTCCGGACTGTCGCTGCCTAGGGCAATGCGGCGGGTGAGCATCGCAGGGTCCTGCATCCCTTCCTCAAGCTCGAACACGCGACCGTCCACATCGCAGAGCCACGCGCCCCGCGCCGAGAGCAACTCGAACCCACCGAGTTCCAGCAACTCGGTCCACTCAGAAGCGGAGAGCTCTATCGTGTGTCCGCCGTGAGTCCATCTGAGTCGCTCTGTTACGAGGCGGTTTGGACTGTCTGCGACGAGGAGTCCTCCGTCAGGGAGTACTCGGTTCGACTCTGTCAGGAACCCGACCAGTTCCTCTGCCCAGAGGTGCTCCGTCGTCTGACCAGCGAAGACTAGGTCAACAGAGTTGTCATCGACACCTTCAAAGCAGTCCGCAGTCGATTCGATCCACCGGACGTAATCCGGAAGGTCGTCGGGGGTCCCTTCGAACGCCTCGACACCGATGTGCTCGCGCGACTTTCCTACGTGACGCTCAAACCAGTCAAAATACCATGCACCCGATGCTCCCACACTAAGGAAAGTGCCACCTTTGGCGGGGATGCGCTCTAGCTCGAGTGTGCGAAGCTCGTGCAGCACGTTGTGGAAGAAGTCGCTATTGAGGCTGGTCTCGGCAGCGGCTTCTGCGGTTGTGGTCGCGTTTACGTCAACCTCCTGTTGTGAGTAGGGCAACATGGCCCGATCTAGAAGGTTTCTGGCCGCTCGTTTCGAACGATTCTGGGCTTTCAATCGGAGGGTCCTGATATCGTTCGTCAAATTGTGTCTCTCGGTCTATCGAGCTTGCTACGGGTTCGCCGCGCCTATACATGTCGCCTGTGATCGTAGACGAGTGCGGAGGACTTGCTCGGCGGCAGTCAGCGCAGAGATTTCTTGTGGCCTTGATCAAACAGATCTTAGCTTCCTAGGAGTGCAGTAGGCGGCTCCTTCGCGTAGACGGGATCGTTGCCTCATCTAAAAATCTCCGCTTTGGTGGTGGGCCGGGGGTGGTTTTGTTCTACGCCTGACCTATAGACCTAACGCCCGATTCTTGATGAGCTCGTCGAGTTGACGAGGTGGCATCGTGATTATTGCCGGGCCGCTATTAGCGACACCCGCCCGGGGCAATCCGGCAGGCCGGCACTGGTGTCGCGCGTACCACTGGCGTCGGTCTATGGGCCCGGGTTGATAGCTGCTGGGGTTCATGGCCGACCCCCACACGAAACTGGGGTGGCTACTGAAATCGCAGATCTCGATCCGAACGTGGGCTGATTGGGAGGATCAACCGGTCCGTCAAGAACAAAGCAGCGGTGTGGATGTTTGAAGCGCTTGAGTGGGTGAGTGCCCAGTTTGGGTTTCGGGTCATCGGGGTGGATCCTGATAACAGTCCGGAGTTCATCAACAATCACATGTTCAACTACTCCCCTACAAACAACATTACGTTCACCCGGTGACCCTCTGGGTATTCATACAACGGAGCCCATGTCGAGCAAAAGAACTGGACTCGCCTCAGCGGATTGGTTGGCTATTTGCGTTACGACACAGCGAAGATCCCACATCAGCGTGTCCTAGCCCATGGCACCACCTCGGCAGTCACACAGCGCTAGCTTGGACGGGTACTCGCCGGGACCATCTAAGGCATCTTTCACGCCAGATTGACAACCTCGCTAAAAAACTTCAGACCCTTGCGCTCAGCAAAGCCCCAGCACCAATCAAACCAGCCGGGAAACGGGCTTTCGTCAACCCGACGAGGCGGAGAAAACCTGATGAGGTAAGGAATACCCCTTCCCGGAGGTTTTGACATGAGGCAATACGACGGGCCCCACCAGCGTGCACGCCGACGTCTGTTTGCCGTTACTAGCCCTTGATCTCGGGGTGATCCCTGAGGATCCGATTAACCTCAAAGGGAGATCCGATCAGATTCAGGTGTCCTGGGTCTCGATAGAGGATCGAATTTCCCTTTGTCATATCGCAGGTCTTTTGTTGACAGAAGTAATCAGCCACGCTGATGAAGGTTGCACCCTTCACAGATTTTGTTGTCTGGATAAGAGCCGAGAGGTCAAAAGAGGGCCGCGCGAAGTACGCCTCTGCTGGTTGTGAGCAATCCTGAGGAACAAGTGGTGCGACCTGGAATTTGCATCGCTGAGGATCGAACGGAAACGATGGGTTCTCGTCGACGACGAACACGTCTTTTCCAGCGCCAACGAGGCGTTCAAGCACCGGCTTGAATTCATTCATCGGGACCTGTCTGAAGGACCAGTTCACTGCAATGATTACCGTCTTGATTGAATCCGAGAGAACCACAGACTCCAAGATCTCTGTAAAATCGGGATCAGCAGCAGTTGGCATTGCTGTCAAGTAGTAGACCACATTCTTATTTGGGAAGGCCTCAGCGAAACCGGGGTAAAGTTGCTCCGTAAGGGAGTCCCCGAGAAGTGCTATCTCAACTGGCCCTTTGGGTTTAGATTGTTTGCAACGTTCGTAGGTCTCAAAGAACTCTGCATTGGCTCGAATCGCTTCTGGCGTGCAGGGAAAGTGTTGCTTCTCTAGGTACTTAAAGAACGTAGTGTTCCCGACGTCCCCCTGTCGTGAACCTTGAATGGTTCCTGATTCGTAACGTGGGGCAAGCGTGTGTGTGGCCCAGAGGCCTACCATCAGGCAGACGACAAGGGGCGGTGCGACTACCGCAGCTATGAGCGAGGCGTTTTTTCGCGGCGACAGTTTGGGAAGGAACCGGATCGGTTTCTCGAGGAATAGGTATGAGATCATGGCCGGCAGAAACGAAGCCACAGCAGCGACTACCGCGGCGATGGCACTTTTCGGCCAGATCGCGACAGCAAAAACAATGAATGGCCAGTGCCAGAGATAAATCGAATATGACCAATCTCCGATCTTCACCATGGGGGTCCACGAAAGCGCCTGAGAGACCGGGTTGGTAGAGGCTGTTCCTGCAACGAGGAGGAGCACTGTGCCGATTACTGGAAGCAGCGTCCAGACTCCAGGAAATGGGGTTGACCCGGAGATGAGCCAAAGCGATGCGGCAACCATTCCGAGCCCTGTTACACCCAGGAAAAAGGCAAGATTTTTGGCTGCCTTGATGTGCTGAGGGATGACCACTGCACCGAGCACCAGAAGTGCACCTGCAGCAAACTCCCATGCTCGAGTGAGGGGACTGTAAAAGCCGAGTAGCCACGAGAGATCCTCCGGGTGTGAGGAGGTCGACCCAGTCATGGACAAAAGGAACGAGGCGATTGCTATTCCTGTGACCAGAAGAAGGGGAAAGACCTTCGGATTACGCATGCGCCGACCGACCGCCCAACCCATCGCCAGAATGGCTGGAAAGAGCAGATAGAACTGCTCCTCAACTGCGAGAGACCATGTGTTTAGTAGCGGGTTAGTTTCTGCCGGCGCATCGAAATACTGACCCGTTAAGTTGGCAATGACAGCGTTGGCTGATAGCAGCATCGCTCCGAGACCGGTTTTTGCTGCAGTCTGGAGTGGTCCGAGCGGAGAGAGGACGAGTAGTGAGAACGCAACTGTGCATGTCACCATGAGGGCCAGAGCCGGTGTGAGTCGCCGGAACCTTCGAAGATAGAAGCTTCCGAACCGGATCTGGCCGGTCTCGTTCCATTCTCGGAGGAGAACCTGGGTAATGACGAACCCAGACAGAACGAAGAAGATGTCAACCCCAACAAACCCCCCTGGTAGGGGAAGACCAGCATGAAAAACCAGAACCACAATTACAGCGAGGGCGCGCAGGCCTTGGATATCTGCCCTGCGCGGTTCTTTGGGAGATCTCACAACCTTCGCAGGCGCATCCTCGTCAGGTGCGATCAATTTCAAAGCGGCTACTTTCTCTTCAAACGCGGGCTATTGCCAGAGCTACGGATTCTGATCGCCCGCACAGCCATGCAGTAATCTGTAGTGATTTGAAGTCAGAATCCTATCCGACAGCACCTAGCCGTTGGTGCCTGCTCTTTTGGGCCATTCTCTGAGTCGGGATTGCGCGATCCGGGGTGGATAGCTAGAAGCCTTAGGTTGCTTCTGATCTCGCACTGAAGGCCTATTCTCCGGTTGGAGGAGCAGTGAACCTCGTCGCACTCTTCATGCCGGTCGCGCCGATACGAGCGGTAGTCGCGGCCCACAGGGTCGGGGCCAGATGGTCTGCGCATACCAAGAGACACACCCGGCACGTAGGCCGAGAAGACTGAAATGTTCGATGGACGCATTTTCACCTACTCGAAGATTGCTCGCATTGGGCTGGCGTTGAACGCTTGATTCCTCTCTGCTCCGTATCAATTTGAATCACTCGCCCCGAGCGCGTACTTGCTGGCTCTTAAGGGCGAAATTAGTCCCCGAGCGCTCGGAGGACTGTAAACGCGATAGCAGATCTGCTGGACGGAGGATTGAACCTTGCGACCGTTGAGGCCAAGTAGCGCAACTTCCTATCAGGTCTAGTTCAACTGCTAACGTGGTCGGGCAAGCTTCTGGAAGGGAAGAACAATGAGAACGGCCGACATCGACGGCACGCTGCTTGTCCGATGCAGACGGGCAAAGGCGATTGCGAAGTGACGGAGTCGAAACTCCTTAGTTTGACTTCGTCGACAAACCGCCTTGGTTTGGACCTAGGACAGGTGTGCAGGTCGGTGGTTCTCCTCGGCCTAGGTGCCCTCATCGCTGCGGCCTACCTGCCGGGATCGGTGTCGCCGGATACAATAGATATCTGGGGTCAGGCTGTTTCAAATGTCTACACCGACTGGCACACGCCGGTTCTGGCATGGCTCTGGGGACTGTCTAACTTTCCGATAGAGGCGATTTTTTTACTGACTCTATCGGTCACGATCATCGCTGTTCACCTGATCCTTACGCGATGGCTCCGGCCATGGATCGCCGTGGCCGGTACATCTGGAGTCATGATGTTCCCCGCAACAGTTGGGTGGATGGGCTTCGTCGGCAAGGACATGTGGTTTGCTGCGGCGTTCCTACTCGGCACAGCGCTGATCGCCCGGGCTGGCACCGAGAATCGTGTGCGCTTGCGGCGAGCGTTGATGTTCGGGGTCCTTATCTGCTTCTGGTGTGCAATCGCCGCCCGAAAGAACGCTCTGCTTCCTGTTGGAGCGGCGCTGCTCGTCGCATGGCCCGTGCCGAAGACAATCTTTGGTCGCCTTTCGGCACGCCCGTTCGTGCGGAGGGTGCTGGCCTCGGTCACTGTCCTAGTTCTTCTCATGGGTTCAGTCTCAGCCGTGAGCTCCCTTATTGTGCGCCCACGTGCGACCCACCCTGAATCGAGCACCTATCTGTTCGACCTAGCCGGGATTTCTCTCTATGAGCACCGAATGCTGTTCCCCCGAGGAGTGTTGGCAAGCGGAACGACACTGAGCGATATCGATCGCGTTTTCAATGTGAAGCAGGGCGACGGCTATTTCTTCGGAGCGGGCACCCCGGTCAACCCGTTCCCGTCGCCACCACAAGTAACGGCTTTGCAGCAGCAGTGGCTTGCTGCTGTGCTTGCATACCCTGATTCTTACTTGAGAACCCGAATCTCATACAGCTGGGCATTGCTCGGGGTTTCCGCACCACATCCCTTAGGGGGCGTCAGCGACCCTGGGTCTTCACCGACAGATTGGGGCAGGGACTTGCCGCTAGCGGAGCGAACATTCGAGTCGCTTCATCAAGATGTCTTCAACCTCCTCGTCAAAATTGAGCAGCGAAATCTGTTCCGGGGATGGTTCTTTCTTCTTGTCTTGGTCGTTGGCTCGCTAGCAGCGGGAATTCGAAAGGTTGCAGAAGCACGCGTGTTGCTTGTTGGTGGGTTTCTCTCGCTTGCTAGCTTAGCGATCGCTGGTATCAGCCCCACGTTCCGCTACTCGTGGTTTACAGCGCTGTGCGCGCTCATCGTCGCGGCACTTGCGCTTCAACGGATTCCCGGTTTCGGAAGGGCCGATCTGCCGTCGGGACTGGACCCGAGAGCCACTAATACCGCCGCAGGCTCGGCACCTATGGATCCGATGGTGGCAGCAGCAGGTGCAGCTAGAGAGACAGACCTTGTCCCCGAGGTTCAGCGGGTCGTCCGTCGGCCGAGACAGACATGAGCCTCACAGGCGACGTACAATTCGATGTTGAATTCTCGGAAGGCTCGCCTAGCGGGCACGTGAAGGGCCCTAAGGAGATCATGCCAACCGTGGAACTTTCGATTTTAATGCCCTGCCTAGACGAGGCTGAGACGCTTGAGACTTGTATTCGGAAGGCCCAAGGCTACTTGAAAAGCAGCGGCATTTCGGGGGAGGTGTTGGTGGCTGACAACGGCAGCACTGACGGTAGTCGCGAGATTGCTGTTCGGTGTGGTGCGGTCCTCGTGGAGATTCAAGAGCGGGGCTATGGCGCCGCGCTGATCGGGGGGATTGAGGCAGCGAGCGGCACATATGTGATCATGGCGGATGCTGACGATAGTTATGACTTTGAGCATCTCGATCCATTCATGGACAAGCTCCGAGACGGTTATCAACTCGTCATGGGTAACCGTTTCGCGGGTGGCATTGCACAGGACGCCATGCCACCGCTACACCGATACTTAGGTAACCCGGTGCTCAGCTTCGTAGGACGACTCTTCTTTCGCAGCGACATTCGCGACTTTCACTGCGGGCTCCGTGGCTTCCGACGCGAGGCCATGCTGAACCTTCACCTGCAGTCGACCGGAATGGAGTTCGCTAGCGAGATGGTCGTCAAGAGCACCCTGTCGGGGCTGCGGATAGCCGAGGTGCCAACAACGCTCAGTAAGGATGGTCGCACTCGACCGCCGCACCTGCGGAGTTGGAGGGATGGCTGGCGCCACCTGCGATTCCTCATGCTGTTCAGTCCCCGCTGGTTGTTCTTTTATCCAGGCCTCTTCTTTCTGGCGATCGGCGTTCTGGCTGTTACAGTTCTCGCCATCAAGCCAGTCGAGATTGGGTCAGCCACCTTCGATCTCTCAACAATGGTTGTGGCGTCCGGCATGGCTGTGATCGGCTACCAGTCGATTTGGTTCGCAATCCTGTCGAAGTCTTTTGCCAGCCGCGAGGGGTTGTTGCCACAAGATCTTCGGGTTGAGACGTTTCGACGGGTCTTTCCGCTTGAAAAGGCGTTATTCGTAGCACTGGCAGCGGTTCTGTTGGGCCTAATCGGACTCATTGTCGCTAGCGCGAAGTGGGACTTCAGTCCCCAAGAAGCACGCGATTCTCTCCGAATTGTGGTTCCCTCGATGACTGTTCTTGTCCTTGGGGTCCAAACCGGGTTATCAAGCCTTCTTCTTAGCGTCCTTGGGTTGCCGTCTGCAAGGGGTGGTTCCGTATCTGACGCTAGTGTTCGGGTCCCTCTCGTAACGTCCGAGACTAACTCTGAACCCACACCTTTGATCGGGGATGGCCTGTGAAGCATTTAGATCGCATATTGCGTGACTGGCGAATTGCGCGAGCATCCTCGCAGATTCCGCCAGGAGCCGAAGTGCTCGACATCGGTTGTCACGACGGCCATTTGTTCCGTTCCCTCGGACCAGCTCTTCGCTCGGGGGTGGGAATGGACGCGGACCTTGTTGGCCAGCTAGAGGGCGAGAGGTACCGCCTTTTCCCTGGACACTTCCCAGAGGATCTGCCGGCCGATGTCGGACCCTTCGACGCCGTCACGATGCTCGCTGTGTTCGAGCACATCCCGAGCGATGCGCAAGTCGCCGTCGTCGCAGCGTGCTGGAATATGCTCAAGCCCGGGGGTATCGTCGTGATCACCGTGCCCTCGCCGCTCGTCGATCCGGTGCTCGACGTGATGATCAAGTTGCGTGTCATAGACGGTATGGAGGCCGACCAGCACCATGGATTTGTTCCGAGGGACCTAGAGCCGATCTTCGTCTCCCAAGGATTCCTGCCAACCCTCAACCAAAGGTTTCAGATGGGGCTGAACAACCTCGTGACCTTTACTAAGCCTTGCTAAGTAACCTCTGGGTGATGCCCCAGCGGCGCTAGCTGCGTTCTGGGTCTGTTGCAGCTTTCTATTGTGCCTGACTCGATAGTGTGATAAAGTGTTTCAGTAGAAAATGACTTCCGGTTTGGGGCGGCTGGACTAGGAAGGTATTAATTATGAACGTACACACTCCGTTGGCCTTGTCTCTGCGACGGGTGCTGGCAGCGATGTTTGTTTCCTGCTTGGCTTTTGTCGCATCGGGCGTTGTCGCATCCTCAGCAGGTGCTGTGCAACCGCAGGTCGACATTGCCGGCGAGCCGAATACCTATTTGACTGCAGTAGTAAACAGTGATGGATCGGTTCAGGCCCGTAAGTTTTCCTGCAAACCGACCTGTATCGGATCGGCTTGGGTCAATCTTGGAGGGTATGTCACAAGCGTCAAGGTGCACTTCTGGCAAAATTCCTATTACATCGTCGGGCGCGGTGGGGACGGATTCGTTTGGTACCGTTCGGCGACTTGCACGCCTGATTCGTGTAGCTTTAGTTCATGGATCAGGACCGGCGGGTCTGGCTACGACATCCAGATTGTTGACCCGCCTGACCTTTCTGGTTGCCCGCAAGTGGCGGTTATCGGTAACGATGGGGCTGTGTGGGTCGCCTCAATCTGTCCCGCCTTTGCCGGTGGTTGGGTCTCCCTCGGGGGGCGAGTGGTAGATATCGACTACACCGGATTTACCGTGTACGGGGTCGATTCGACTTACCGCTTATGGCGCCAGGCCAGGGGGGCGAACGGAAGATTCGGAAATTGGAGCAACCTCGGCGGCTACGTCCGGTGGCCCGTGGAGATGGCCGCTAGCGCTCCCTATCGGGTTGCAGTTGTCGGCGGTGACAGCAATGTCTGGACATTTACCGAGGGAATCGGTTGGGCCAAGATGGCGAATGGCGAAAACATCGGGTACATGAGCAGAAGAAGCCAAGGGGCTGGAGAACTCATGATCATTACCACGGACTTCGCTGGGAAGAGGTGCTCAAAGAACTTCGGCCTGAACTCTCTATTCTGTTACGTATATCCCTCTGCTATTACTTCCGGGGCTGCGTGGGGAGGTGCTGAAGGTCGGATTGCCGTTGGAATTGACTTCTCTGGGTCTGTTGTCTTTCAGCGAGGAGAACAGGATGAGCCAGACTGGACGACCGGATATTTGTAGTTCCGGGTGCGCTTGGGCGCTCGCTCGTTCTCTCTGTCCACTAGTAGGAAGTGATTTATTATGAAGGTACACACTCCGTTGGCCTTGTCTCTGCGACGGGTGCTGGCAGCGTTAGTTGTTTCGACCCTAGCGTTGATTGCGTCAGGTGTTGCCGCATCCGGAGCAGGTGCTGTGCAACCGCAGATCGACATTGACGGCGGCCTCAGCGGCTACCTCGCAGTGCGGGTTCTGAGTGATGGATCCGTGCAGACAAAGGCATTCGGGTGCTCTTCACTCTCGTGCACAGGGTCGGCATGGACTAACCTCGGAGGCTTTGTAACCGAGATTCACATTGTTAAATTTGATAGCACTTATTACATCGTTGGGCGAGCTGCCGACGGAACCATCTGGTATCGTTCTGCAACTTGTTCTAACAAAGAGACATGTAGTTACAGTTCATGGATATTCACTGGCGGGTTCGGCTACGACATCCAGCTTGCGACCCAGTACGGCCGGTCCTTCGAGAGCATAGATTGTCCTCAGCTGGCAGTTATCGGTGCTGATCAGGCTGTGTGGGTCACTAAAATCTGTGCCTACGGAGCTGGGAGCTGGGGTTCGCTCGGTGGCGTAGTTTACGACATTGACTACACAGGTTTGGCTCTCTACGGGGTTGACGCGTATAGCCGCCTCTGGCGTCAGGCAAGCGTTGATGGTGCCTTCAGAGGGAATTGGAATAACCTCGGGGGCTACATACGGCAGCCCGTGGAAATCCGTACCGGGAGTAACGGATACGTCGTTGCTGCTGTCGGTGGTGATAGCGCAGTCTGGGCGTTCTCAGAGGGCGTGGGTTGGGAGAAGATGGCTAATGGGGCGAACGTGGGAGACATGAGGACTCGGAATCAAACCGGGAGATACTATGTCATGATCATCCAGAAAGACCTAGTCCCGAAAACTTGCTATAAAAAACAATCCAGTCCCGAGCTTGTATGTGAACAGTTGTCAGCACCATCAGGGCGTTACACAAGTCTCGCTGGTGTGGGTAGCTTTTATAGCAGTAAAATCTCCGTGGGAATTGGCATTCTCGGAAATTCGTTCTACTTCAATATTTACCTTTCTAATTCCGCTACCCAACCACTCTGAGGTGGGGCCCTGCGGTTGCTAAAGCTGCTTCCGGCACGGACTCGTCAGGCAGTCAGCCTCATTTCAGGTCATCCTCGGGTCTCTCGGCCGCTGGCTTTGAATTAGTTCAAGAGGGGGTATTGACCGAGTCACGCAGCCAGGCATGAGGTTTTCCAAGAAGGTCTTTATGAATTCGTTCTTTGCAAGAGATGCGGCCATTGCGCGTGCAACTCGGAGTACGAAGGTCAAGTCCACCGCTCCTGACGAAATGATGTGCCAGCAAGAGTCAATATGAACCCTGAAGAACCTGATGTGGTGCCTCTTGGGCGCAAGCTGCTTAGTTAGATCCCCTGTTACAACGAGGAGCAGACACCGGCCACTGCCGATGTCAGGGTGAACACAGATGCAGACAATCAGTTCGACGGGAGATGTATTCCAGACCTCCTCACCGAGGTTGTTTACGCTCCTTTCGCGTTTAAGGAGCCACCGCGCCTCGTTGAGGGTGGGCGAGGGGAAATCAACACTTATTCTTGCTCCCTGCGCATCGCGATCAGTTCGACCTAGTAATCGATTGAGTTCTCGACTGAGCTCGCAACTGCTTAGCTCGCAGCAGACGGCTCGATAACCACGACCACTTGCCCCGCAGTAACGGATGCACCGGACTCCACCTTGACTTCAGTCACGGTTCCGTCCACATCTGAGGCCACATTGTTCTCCATCTTCATGGCCTCAAGGACCACCACGGTGTCGCCCTTGGCCACAGTCTGGCCGGGTTCTACCTCGATCTTGACGATTGTTCCTTGCATGGGTACTGCGATCTTGCCGCTGCCCGCAGTTGCCCCAGCACTGCCGCCTGCTCCACCGCGCTTGGGCCGAGCTTTGGCTGCCCCGCCTGCGCTAGGGCCAGCAACCGCTGTGAGTTGAGATTCAGGAACAAACATCGACACTGCAAATCGTTTGCCGTTGACCTCGACATCAACTTCTCGTTTGACCTTTGGCTCGGCGCCATCAGCCTCGGTGGGGGCTTCTCCGGCCTTGCCGCCGATTCCGGTCAGGTCGAGCGTGTCTTCTACCCACTTTGTTGAGTGAGTAATCGCAGAGAAATCTGGGTGGCGAAGAATCGCGAGATCTGCAGGAATGGTCGTGGCTACGCCCTCAACCACCATCTCTTCAAGCGCACGAATCATGCGGGCAATTGCCACGTCACGGTTACGTCCCCAAACGCAGAGCTTGCCCGTCAGGTTGTCGTAGTACTGGCTAATCTCATCGCCCTCTTCGTATCCGCCGTCCCAGCGAACCCCGTAGCCCGAGGCAACCCGCAGCTTGCTGAGCGGTCCGGGGGAGGGAAGGAA
>CANJEC010000018.1 GCA_947473395.1 Actinomycetota bacterium
CCGAGGTCTTCAACACCGTGCATCTCGTACTGAGTAACGACGGGCGCATCCTCGGGGTTCTTTCCCGATTCGGGCTTTCGCTGAATGGGCAGGTAATCCGTCAGCGGCTCTTTGGTAATCACTACCGCCGCAGCATGGATACCATCGCCTCGACGCAGACCCTCAAGACCCTTCGCTACTTCGATTACTTCTCTTGCATCTGGGTCCTCGTGATACATCTGGCGAATGTCGGCGGCCATCTTGTATCCGTCGAGATACTTCGGGTGCTCTTCAAGGCACGCATACAGGGGCGTATCTCGGCCCATCACGAGAGCAGGCATGGCTTTGGCAACCTTGTCACCCACGGAATAGGGCTTGCCGAGCACTCGGGCGGCATCGCGCACAGCCGCACGGGCCTTGATCGTCGAGAAGGTAACGATTTGAGCAACTCGGTCTCGGCCGTAGCGCTCGGCCGCATAGCGGATCATCTCATCTCGGTATCGTGAATCGAAGTCCATGTCGATGTCAGGCATCGACACTCGACTTGGATTCAAGAATCGCTCAAAGAGAAGGTCGTACTTGATGGGGTCAAGGTCGGTGATGCGCAAGCAGTAAGCAACTGCGCACCCAGCGGCAGAGCCTCGCCCGGGGCCAACGCGAATGTTGCTGTCGCGTGCATGTTTGATTAGGTCCCAGGTAATGAGGAAGTACGAGGAGAACCCCATATCGCCAATGACCTTGAGTTCATAGGCCAAGCGCTCAAGCACGGTATCTGGAAGGTCAGTTCCCCACCGGGCATGCGCACCAGCAAAGGTCAGGTGTTCAAGGTATGCGGCGTCATCAGCAAATCCCTCGGGTAACGGGAAATTAGGCAGTAGCGGCTTGCCGAACTCAATTTCTAGTTCGCAGCGTTCCGCTATCCATAGTGAGTTATCGCAAGCCACCTCTACCTCTCTAAAGAGGTAGCGCATCTCTTCAGCAGTCTTGAGGTAGTGGTGATCCCCGTGAAAGCGAAAGCGATCAGGATCGCTTAGCTGCGAACCCGTCTGCACACACAGCAGCGCATCATGAGCAACAGCATCGCCCTGCTTCACATAGTGGCTGTCGTTCGTTGCAAGCAGCGGCAACTTCAGTCGCTTTGCCAGCTGAACGAGTTGTGGATTCGTTCGCAACTGATCAGGAATTCCGTGGTCTTGAATCTCTACAAAAAGGTGGTCGCGGCCGAAAATGTCGAGCAATCGACCGGCACGCTCACATGCCGCATCGAACCCTTGGTTCATCATTGCCTGCAACACATGACCACCTAGACAACCGGTGGTAACGATCAGACCTTCGGAATGCTCCTCCAGGATCTCCCAATCGACCTTGGGTTTGCGGTAGTAGCCCTCCATAAAGGCCCGCGAGGACAGCTGTATAAGGTTTTTGTACCCCACCTGGTTCTCTACCAATGTGGTCAGGTGGTAGTACGCCTTCTTACCGCCCTCTACTTCGCCACCGGAGTCATCCATGCGTGAACCACGCAGTTGCAGTCGCTCATCACGATGCTCGTGAGCCATGTACAACTCGCTACCGATGATCGGCTTGACCCCTGCCTTATTGCATTCCTGATAGAAGTCCAAAACGCCATACATATTGCCGTGGTCGGTAATACCCATGGCTGGTTGGCCATCTTTGACTGCCGAGGCAACAACATCGCCAATGCGCGCCGCACCGTCGAGCATCGAATACTCAGTGTGCTGATGAAGATGGACAAAAGAATCCGCCACGGCGGGTACGCCTCCCCAGATTTCCTACAGCACGATCGTGCCAATGGAGTCGATGCCAATGCTTGCGCATCGGTGCTTGTTGAGTATCGCGCGCGTGAGAGACAAGTTTGGCCTTCCACCTAGTTGCAGGCACAAAGCTGTGCGATTTGCGCTGCTAGATGTAGCCCGGGCCGGGTTCGGGAGCGGAACCTGTTCTTTCGGGTAGCTCCCCTCGCACGCCCTCAAGTTGCTGACGTGCAGCCATTTGCTGAGCCACCAGCGTGGCCTGGATGCCATGAAAGAGCCCCTCGAGCCATCCCACAAGCTGGGCTTGCGCTAGTCGCACCTCGGCCTCTGTGGGTGGCTCCGCAGAGGAGAAGTCAAAGCTCAGCGTATCGAGTTCTTGGCCTAACTCCGGAGACAGCGCTGTTTTCAACTCCATAATGGAACTGTCGTAAATCCGCCCCAACTGCTCTCGTGAAGCGTCATCGAGCGAGGTGTTGCGCACCTCTTCGAGTAGTTGCTTAATCATCGCCCCGATCCGAATAATTTTACCCGGAGATTCAATCTCGGCGGCTCCCTGCGCCTCGTTCAATTCAGTGGCAATCGGATCGGCTACCCCGGCAACAGCATTCACCCCGGGGCTCAGCAGTTCGGCACCCATGCTCACCCCTGGAGCAGAGTCTTGAGGAGCAGAGTCACTCACAGCGGGGGCAACTGGGGTAGGGCTTACAGAATCAGACATGACAGGATCCTACTCAGGGCAAATCTTGTTCAGCCGCGAGCGATCAGAAGAGGAACCATGACTTCGGCCGAGGTCATTGACCCGTGTCGGCCCTGCAACACAAAGGGGCCCGTATCGGCCACGTCTTCAAAAGCAATGGGCTCACGAGCCACGAGTGCCACGTCCCCCAGCCGATCGAGAGCAGCGGGAAGCACCTTGGGGCCGAACCACCCCTCGTCCAAGGTCTGCTCTTTCGACACTACCCAAGCAACATCGCTATGGAACTGCGTTGCCGCTGCGAGCAGGTCTCGCTGTGATCCAGGCCGAGCGTGCAACCATCTGAATCTGGCCTCGCCGGATTGCCAGGCCACCTTGCTCAGCACCTCGGAATCAGGCATGAGCACTCTGGAGCCAACGTCAACATGGCCGTGGTCGGCAGTAATCACGAGCGCCGCACCAGCGGGAAGTTGCTCGATGAGGTACTCCACGAAGCGATCAACAAAGACCAACTCGGCGTCATAAAAGGAGTTCAGGCCGTACTCGTGAGCGACCTTGTCGATTCCGTCGTAATAGGCATAGACGAAGGGTTCCCCCGCTTGGAGTTGGTGGCCGATTTCTGCGACCAGCGTGGAGTTCATGCGATACGGGACGTGTCTGCATCCGCCCAGATGAGCTCTCGTAAAGCCAGTGTCACGAAACTCTGCGCGCACCACAACAGGTGGTCGCTGACCACCAAAGGCAACCTCGGACTGAATCGATTCGGGCGGAATTGCCTCGCGAGCATCCCCCTTTGCAGTCGTCCACCTGAGCACGTTGAGGATCTCACGATCCACGCTCATCCGGTAGCCAATCACTCCGTGCTCCCCCGGCGGAAGTCCAGTCGTAATAGATGTCAGCGCAGTGGCAGTGGTAGTCGGCGCGACCGTGGTGATTGGTGCAGCCTGCATCTTGGTGAACCCACGCAAGAGATGCTGCCGGGCAACCATCTGCTCCCAACCAAGGCCATCCAGAACAAGAAAGACAATTTGGTCTACGTCTTCGAGTCCCGGGGGGAACCAGTCAGGTGCGTTTTCAGGATCATTGATCAGCACATCAACGATGTTGGCATTGCACGCGCCCTCATAATCAGGGAGTACCGGCTTGTCATCTGCGCCAGCGACTGTGGCTGCCCACTGCGCTGACGCCGCTAGTTGGTCACCCACCGCTACGTTCTCCTTGATCTGTTGCCCCCCAAGCTAGCGAGGTTGGGGCCATGACCGACAATAAATCTGGTTCGGCTTGGGCTGAAGTTCCGCTCTGTCTTCACCAAGGCCCTCCACCCGCCTACGATACGCGACGTGAAGGTCTCGACACGAGGTGACTATGCGAGTCGAGCTCTGCTCTCTCTAGCGCTGCATTCCGACGCTGGGCCCACCTCGGTTCGAGATATTGCGGAGCGCACTGCGCTCCCCCAGCCGTACCTTGAGCAGATCCTGCTGGCGCTAAAAGGAGCAGGACTCGTCAGGTCAAAACGTGGTGTTGGTGGCGGGTACACCCTTGCCCGTGAGGCCTCAGAGATCACGTTGGCCCAAATAGTTTCAGCCGTTGATGGCCCTATTCAGGCTGGAGACTTTGGACAGCCCCATACCGACGGCTCTTGTGACCACGAAGGGCAGTGTGTACTGCTTGCGATCTGGAATGACGCAGGTAGGCAGATGCGGTCTCTGCTTGAGGCCTACACACTCGAAGACTTGGCAGCAATCACAGACGGCAAGCAGCCTTGGCCAAGTGACGAGGACGCGGCCAACTAGCTGAACCGGTTCAACACTCCCTGCAGATCTGCAGGGAGTGGAGAGGTGAAACTCACCTGCTCGCCAGTAGCCGGGTGCACAAAGCTCAGTTCCCGTGCATGCAAGAACGGTCGAGGGGCCGAGAAACTTCTCCGAAGGCCACCGTAGGTGTCGTCGCCGACCACTGCGTGGCCAATGGATGCAAGATGAACACGGATTTGATGCGTCCGACCTGTCTCGAGCTGACAGGTAATCAGCGATACCTCGACCGGCTCGGTGAACTCGGCATCCACGCGGTAATGCGTGCGAGATTCTCGTCCGTCCACTGCCACTGTCATGCGAAGTGGATCTCGCCGAGAACGCCCGATCGGGGCATCAACGACACCCTGAGGGTGCTCAAATCGGCCCCAGGCAAGCGCTGTGTAGATTCGAACTACTGAATGGTCAGAGAGTTGACCGACAAGGTCCTCGTAGGCTGCTTGGGTTCGAGCTACTACCAAGAGCCCCGAGGTACCCTTATCTAAACGGTGAACTAGTCCAGGACGAAACTCCTCACCTACCGAGGCAAGTTCTGGGAACTGTGCAATGAGACCATGAACCAAGGTGGATCCAGAGTGGCCAGCACCTGGGTGCACGACAAGGCCGGCTGGCTTGTCGATCACAATCAGAGTCTCGTCCTCGTAGACGAGACCAAACTCAACTGAAGCGTCTGCGAGCACTTTTGAGGTGGGTCGGACGGGATGCGACAGCACAGCCACGGTGTCCTCGGCTAGCAAACGGTGCGATGGCTTGGTCAGCACCAGGTCATTGACAAGGACTTGCTCATCATGAATCAGCGCGACTGCTTCCGCTCGTGAGCATTCGGTAAGAAGCGCAACGATTCGATCAATTCGCTCTCCAGCAAGGGCCTCTGGAATGGTCTCAAGGATGTACGGATCCGGAGTTGCTGCTTCCTCACCCATCGGCAGAATCAGCCCCAGCGGAATCTGCCGGTGCATCTGTCGGTACATCTGTCGGTTCATCTGTCGGTTCATCTAGCTGATCACCAGTAGAGGCATCTGAAGAGCGGTCCTCCTCGACGGGTGCACGCAAGCCGATCAGGACTAGGCCAATGCCGCCCACGACGATCGCTGCATCGGCAACGTTGAAGATAGGCCACCATTGCAGGTCAATGAAGTCAACAACTGCGCCGGACATAAATCCGGTTTCAGTAAAGTTCGGCGCTTCACCAACTCGGCTTAAACGGTCAATCACGTTGCCGACAGCACCGCCCACCACAATGCCAATGAACACCAGTTGCAGGATCGATGTGGACTTTCTGGCAATGAAGAGCAGAACTCCTGCGACGAGCAGTGCAACAATGCCGATGAGTGGGCCTTTGCCTGCACCCTTCGAAAACGCCATACCTGTATTGAATGCCAGGTTGAATCGCAGCGAGAACACCACATCCACCACCTCTGCAGAACTCAGGCGTCGCAACGCCCAGGCTTTGGAGAGTTGGTCGATCAATAACACCGACAGGGTGGCGAGGCCAACTGCGCCCCAGCGCTGTAGGGCAGAGATCTTTTGCGGATGCGGTGTCAATGGAACAGATTCCATTAGCCCCTCATCAGCGGAAACTACGCGTCTTGAATTCAACGCGCTCTCGTGCATACGGGATTGCTTTGAGTCGCTCCCGTGGAATTGCGAGCCCTGAGTATTCGCAGATTCCGTAGGTGCCCTTCTTGACTCGCTCGAGTGCGTCGTCGATCTCTTCCACCACGTGCATGGCAGAGGCGGCACGGGTCAGGTCGAAGTCGCGCTCCACAGCTAGGGTGTCTCCCTCGCCGGACTCGTCGTCGAACTGCACGTCACCTGGTTCACGATCACGTGCAAGTGCATCCGCTTCAGCAGTGAGCGCTTGGGCCTGTGACAGCAGCGTCGCTCGTTGTTCGTTGAGTAGCGCAACTTGTGAGTCGAGGAACTTCTGGTCAAGGGGTTTCGGAGCTGGCGCCTTTTTAGGCTCAGCCTTTTTGACCGGGGGGGTCTTTTCCACTGGTACTGCTTTCTTGGGAGGGGTGATCTGTTTAGCAGGTGCAGCCTTCTTGACTGGCACAGCCTTCTTCGCTGGAGCCTTCTTCACGGGTACAGCCTTCTTGACGGGCACAGCCTTCTTCGCTGGAGCCTTCTTGACGGGCGGAGCCTTCTTGACTGGCACAGCCTTCTTCGCTGGAGCCTTCTTCACGGGTACAGCCTTCTTGACGGGCACAGCCTTCTTGACGGGCGCAGCCTTCTTCGCTGGAGCTTTCTTGGTTGGAGCAGCCTTCTTGGTTGTTGCTGCAGAACGCTTAATCGCCATGAGTTCAGTCTCCTCAGCTATTCGGGGAACGAGTGTTCACGCGGTCGAATAGTGCGAGCAGACTAGCCGGACAGCGGCACTGCGTCTTCCACAATTTCTTTTTGCCCACAAAAACTCAGCGCCGCCAACCGAACCTTCGGGCTTTTGAATCACTGTTTCCCTCAAAAAATGCAGTCATCGCCTCATCACCAGCAGATTCTGTGCCGGCGACACCGGTGTCGTTCACTGCATCATCGAGTTCTTGCATAAAGCGATCCTTGGGCTGATCCGCCCCTCCCACCGCATCCACTGCCTGCGTGGGTCGACTGTCAGTCAGCTCTTCCTCAGACTGCCAAGCAAGAGATACCTCGGGAATCTGCTCGGCCAGAGGCGTATCAGTCAGTTTGGTCTCAGCATCAAGCAACGAAACTGACGCCTGCAGTGGGACTGCGCCAACCGTTGAGGTAGCTGCAGTAGTGGAAATTGAATCACTTGACCGCATAGAGTCGTCAGTTTGGGACGGCAAGTCAGACTCGACTCTGGACCAACTCCCCGGCCCCCAAGTGTCTGCAGCGCCATCACCACTCGTGGAGGTATCGGAACCAGCGGTCAGGTCTACGTACTCATCCGAAGCGGAAGAGTCGGCAAACGGCTGCGCACCTCCCTGACTCTGCGAGGAGTCCGGTGTGCCAGAATCCGGTGTGCCTGCATCACCGGTAATGAGAGTCGCTGGCCCAGAATCGAAAACCTCTTCCTCTGCGTCTTCGAGATACTGCTCAGCAGCAGTATCCACAGCGGTTGGTTCTGCACCCGAGAGTGGATCTGCTTCGAGCAACCCCTCGGTCTCTGCAGGGGTGGCTCCTGAACTCTGTGCTGCAGTGAGGACCTCGTCTGCGGGAATCGACAAACCTGGACGTTGACCAAGCTTTGCGGGATCAGTGACTAGAGAGGACAGTTCCTCGGCAGTGCGAGCGAGTTCGGATCGGTAGCCGTCAAGACGGGCCTCGAGTTGCGTCATCACATCTTCAAGCTGCGCTCGGCGAGACTCCAAAGCGCTCACCTCGGCGATCATCTCTGCGCGGCGTGATGCGTACTCCTCTTCGGCTTTTACCCGAGCAGCGCGAACCAGTTCCTCAGCCTGGGCTGTGGACTCTGCATGCTGACGCTCGGCCTTGCTAGACGCATCCTCAAGCAGGGACTGGGCCTGACCACGTGCCTCATTGACAGTGGCCTCTGCTGTGCGGTGAGCCATGAGCAGCGTCTTGGCAGCCTGCTCAACTTCTTGGTCCTCATTGGAGCGAGCCAGCGAAGATGAAGCAGCATCGCGAGCTACGGCATCAGTTGCTGTGGCTTGAGCCTCGGCGGCCTGTTGTTGCGCAGCCCTAGCAGCACGCTCAGCACGCTGAACTCGCTCTGTGGCCTCGGCAAGAACCGAATCGGCCTGAGCGAGTCTGGCTTCAGCTGCAGCAGCACGTTCTTCTGCGGCGGCTGCAAGCTGGGTGGTGTGGTTGAAGCGAGCCAGCATCTGAGCAAACTCAGTCCCGGTTTCTTCAAGGAATCTCTCAACCTGATCGACGTTGTACCCTCCACGCTTCTCGTCGAAGGTAACTTTTTCAAAGGTTTCCGGAGTCAGATCCATACCCAAGAGATTAGCCCGCCAACTGCTCAGGGTTTGGTAATGCACATCCCTGCAGAATTTGTTAGCAAAGGATGCTTCGTAGGACGGTGATCCCCAGCAAGACAATCAGCGGGGACAGGTCAAGTGCCGCTGCACCCAATCGAACTGGCGGGATGACCCTGCGCAGAGGGCCCATAATCCATTCGGTCCCAGTAATGACCAGATTCTGGATCTGATCGATCGCACCACCAGTTGGAGGAAACCAACTCAAGATCACCCGAGCAAAGATCAGAATCATAAACAGTTGAAGGGCAAGACAAATCAAAAACACTAGACCCCGGACCTCACAAAACTATCTCCCACAAGTCCGCTTTCACTGCTCCGCTTTCACAGCAGCGAATCTAGTACCTAGATTCACCTCTGCTTGGTCAGCAACCTTCAACGGTCGTCATTCCCAAGGTCGCCATCTCGCATGCGGCGCCGCTCGTCATCGGACACTTCTGCACCATGCGGGGTCAGCAAGAAAATTTGGTCCGAGACTCGTTCCATATCGCCTTCTAGGCCGTAACAGAGACCACTCGCAAAATCGATGAGCCGACGAGAGAGTTCCTTGTCTACGCCCTGCAGGTTCATAATCACTGGCTGATCACGCTTGAAGGTGTCGGCAACCTGTTGCACATCGTTAAACCCGGTGGGTGAGACAATCTGCGGCTTGGCCGAGCTTGGCAAGGGCCGAACAACTCCGCGGTTCGCAGAGGAGTCAGCAGAGGTCGAAGTGAGCACTCTCACTCCCCCGTCACCCTCTTCCCAGTCTTCTTTGGTTCGCGGTTGATTAGGTACAGCCCGGACAGCACCACGGCCTTGCGAGGAGGAGCGAGCCGGCTGACGCTCTGGCTCAACAAAGTCATCCTCTTCGTAGTCGGGGTCTTCGTACTCATCTTCGGACCCCGGATCCCCGTACTCATCCTCGTAATAGGGATCGTTTCCAAGTCCGAGCCAGGTCTTGGTATTTTTCATCCAGTTCGACATCGTCATTCTCCTCGTCAGCGAATCTAGTTGTGGGTGAGTGGGTCAGTGCTTGAGTGGTTGAGTGCTTGAGTCGGTCAGGCATCGGAGTCGCGGGAGCGACTCATTCGTGGGCCAAGTAGCGAAGATCCTACTCTGACCATGGTCGAACCTTCAGAAACTGCAACTTCTAAATCATTACTCATGCCCATGGAGCGTTCGGGCAAAGCCAACTCGTCAGCCAAGGCCGACAACCTGCGGAACCCGAATCGCGATTCCTCGGGAGGGCCCGGCACTCCCACGCCCATCAAACCACGCACATCAAGACCCATATCCAAACAGTTCCGAACTAGCTCAGCCGCCTGGGCTGGTTCGACTCCCGATCGACCCGAGATACCCGCTAGGTCTAGCTGCACCAACACCTGAGCACCGGGCGCTCGAGTAGCAATCTCTCGAGCTAGTGACAGCCGATCCACGCTCTGCCAGAGCGACACAATGCCAGCCAAGCTGCGCACCTTATTTGACTGCAGCCCGCCAATAAAGTGCCACCTAGGACTACTCGCCGAGCCGCTCGCTCCGGCCCCCAGCGCAGCTGCTCCGGCAAGTAACTCCTGTGCATAGTTCTCGCCAAGGTCGGTAAACCCTGCTGCGAATGCTGCCGCTTTCACCTTGATCTCGTGACCCTTACTAACGCAGAGAACCTTGACATCGCGGTCAGTGCAGTTTGCGATACGGACCTGAATCTGAGCAGCCCGAGCGGCTATCTGCTTGACCAGCTCATCATGATCCTGTTCCGGCGAAGTCACCACTGAACACCTGTGGTCGAGAGTGTGCTGTTCGCTGTCATCCAGATAGCCGAGGTTTGCCGCGCCGAATCTTGGCGCGCTCGCCAAGAGAAGAACCCTGGGTCTGTTGCCGTACATGGGATCCTCTGAGCACCCCGGTACACAGCAGGCGTTTCACTCAGCGCAGCACGCACTGCTGCGCGCAGATCCAGCGCAGGCGCGCCCCAGTCCGTGCGGCCGCGCAGGGACTCGCCGTAGCGATCAACCAACGCCGCCAACTCGCTCTCGCCGAACTCGTAGGCCGCCGGAGAAATACAGGGTCCGAGTTCCCAGACCACCCTCTGCGCTCCCAGAGCGATCAGCGCCTCAACTGTGGATTGCAAAATTCCTGCAGCCACCCCGCGCCAGCCTGCATGTGCTGCCCCCACTGCAACTACGCAGTCCTCTTCGCTGCGAGTCGGTGTTTCTTGTTCAGAAAACCCAGCAAAAAGAACTCCGGCACAATCCGCAGTTTGTACGCAGAGAACGGCATCCGAAGCTGCAGTCACCGCAGCATCAGCTTCTGCACCGGCAAACTCACCCGGTTGCTCCACTACAACAACACGCCCACCATGAACTTGTCTCAGCCAAGTCCACGGAGCCGGAGCAATGTTGCTCCTACGCTGATCAAGGGAATCTGCCGCTACAACTCGGACCTGCTCAGTTTGGGACAGAGCAGTTTGGGACAGTGCAGATTGGGTCGGCATGGGCTGAGCTTGCACAGGGGCGGGAACGGCAAAGTCGCCGTCAGCGGCAGTGGTTAAGATTGAATAAGCCCGCAGGCATTCCTTCTGGCTCGGATTCTTGGATCCGTCCATGCTTGCTACTTCAAGAATGAGGGAACGTCGAAGTCGTCATCGCCATCAAAGAGCGAATCGTCTTCTGAGTCATCGCCGAAAACGTCTGCAATGGCAGCGCCGCGGGAGTCCGAGGATCCCCCAGCCGAGGACGAGGATTCAGGCTTGCGGCCGCTCTTGCTCTCGTCCCAGCGTTCAAAACCAGCAGCCACCACTGTGATGCGAACCTCATCGCCCATTTCGTCATCTATCACCGCACCAAAGATGATGTTGGCCTCGGGGTGTGCAACCTCATGGATCACTGAGGCTGCCTCGTTGACCTCAAACAGGGTCAGATCGGATCCGCCCGAAATGTTCAGCAGAATTCCTCGTGCACCGTCGATGGCGGCTTCGAGCAACGGGGAGGAGATTGCCTGGCGGGCCGCTTGCAGTGCACGTCCCTCGCCGGTGGCATAGCCAACGCCCATCAGGGCGCTTCCGGCATCGCTCATGATCATTCTCACGTCGGCAAAGTCAGTGTTAATCAATCCCGGAGTCGTGATGAGATCGGTAATTCCCTGCACACCCTGCAAGAGGACCTCATCTGCCATCTTGAAGGCATTGAGTACCGAGGTCTTCTCGTTTGCCACGGTCAGCAAACGATCGTTCGGAATGACAATCTGCGTATCGACTTTTTCCTTCAGCAGGCTGATGCCTTGATCAGCCTGAACTGAGCGCCGGCGGCCTTCGAAGATGAACGGCCGGGTGACCACGGCAATGGTGAGCGCACCTTGGGTCTTGGAAATCTCGGCCACTACGGGAGCAGCCCCCGTGCCAGTGCCGCCGCCTTCTCCAGCGGTCACAAAAACCATGTCTGCACCGCGTAGAACTTCTTCAATCTCGGACCGATGGTCCTCGGCAGCTTGCCGGCCAACTTCTGGATCTGATCCCGCTCCAAGACCTCGCGTGAGCTCCCGGCCGATATCCAACTTGATGTCAGCATCGCTCATCAGCAACGCCTGAGCGTCTGTATTGATTGCGATGAACTCGACGCCCTTTAATCCGGCATCGATCATCCGGTTGACGGCATTGCAGCCACCACCACCTATGCCCACCACCTTGATGACAGCGAGATAGTTCTGCGGGTTGTGGGCCATGAGCGAGGCTCCTCCAGGTACAAGGGAACAGTCCCTTGGTAGACATTGATGACGAATACTGTGAACAATTCCAAATGACGGACAACTAGAAGCTAGACGAGAATGAACTTCGTTCTCCCCTTTAGAGACTCTCAACCTCTAGTTCAGCGCTACTGAATCTGAACCAGCGGCCACAAGGCAGCTTAGCCAGCGGCCACTCGGCCACGGTCTGAACCTCCTGCGGAGGTTGAGGTTACGGCCAAATCAGTGTGCGGATCAACGAGCTTCAATTATTTTCATTCCCACTGTCGCCAACTGATCCTGAACTCGAGGCCGAACTCGGGGGTGATTGTTTGGCCGACTGTGTGCCCGCTGAGGAACTCTGTGTGCCCGCTGAGGAACTCTGTGTGCCCGCTGAGGAACTGGATTGTGAGCTTTTCCCTTTTGAGGCACTTGCTGGCGAGATTCCGGCACACCCTGGCCCGCGACTCACGGCTGCACGAGTGGGCTCGCGAACATCAAGGGTTTTCATGCAGTCGCGGACCACTTGGTTCAGGACTGACTCCACGGCTAACAATTTCGCGGCCACATCCTCGGGGGGACCAAATAGGACCACTGTGCCATCAGTAAGTTCCAGACTCAGGGCCCCTACCCCAGACAGCCGTGCACTGCCGAGTTCAGATCGCAGCGATTCATCCATAGCCTCGAGCACTCCGATGGCCTGTGAAACCTCGCTGCTCACAGAGGTTCCGATCAACCCCTCATCAGATTGGCTAGCAGTCGTCCGGGGTGGAGGTCCCTGCGCTAGTTCCATCGAGCCATCGAGTTCAAGCAGAAGCTGCCCGGGCCCGACCTTTTCTTCGCTCTGCAAAATGCGACCAGTTGAGGAAACCAGTACCAAGTCCTGACCCGAGCGGACTACGGCTGCGGGCTGTTGCTCAGTAATCTTGAATGCCACTGTATGGGGCCACTTGCGTTCAACATGAGCAGACGCAACCCATGGCATGTTCATGAGGTCATCGCGAGCAGCGGATAGGTCCGCTGCAACAAGGTGGTCACCGACAGCAATTCCGCTGCTTGACACCAAGGCGGACTCTTCAAGCCGGCTCTGGCCAGTCACGGTGATTTTCTGCACGGCAAATACTGGCGAGAGAACAAGGCCAACCGCTGCCGCTATGAGTAACAGAACAGCAACAAGAGCGATCAACAAACGATGGCGTCTGCGGCGAGCGACAAGTTGCACTTTGCGCCGACGATCAACGATGCGCGGCTCGACTTGGCTTGCAACTACCTTCGCAGAGGTACGCACGGGGGTTGAGGTACTCATACGACCTGCTCAGAGGAGTCATCATCTGCTGAGGGAGTTCCTGTGTTCGGCCGACTCACGCGGCTGCGTTGTTCATCAGTAAAGCCGAGTAGGACTGTTTCGGCCTGAAGTTGCACCCCGCTGTAGCTGGCAACTTGTGCGACTACTTGAGCCATGACTTCTAGGACATCATCGGCGGACCCACCGGGATCAGTCTGAATAAAGTTCGAGTGTTTTGTCGAGACTTCAGCCGTACCAACTCGCAGCCCGCGACAATTCGCCGCCTCAATCAGCCGTCCGGCGGAATCCCCGGGGGGATTTCTAAAGACTGAACCAGCGTTATGTCCACCCGGTTGGTGCTCGCGCCGCCAACTGACGATCTCTGCGAGTCTCTGCTCGCCAAGGGCTCGATCCCCACTAGCTAATTGCAGTTCTGCGTTCAGCACGAGTTGTGTGGAGGTGATCGCGCTGTGTCGATACCCCAACTCGAGTGCTGCTGTTGTCACCCACCTATTTTCACCCGTCTCAAGGTCCAGAACGCGGACCCCTGTGAGCGAAGCAGCCATGTCTGCACCGTGGCCGCCTGCATTCATTCTGACTGCTCCGCCAATCGAGCCCGGAACGCCCACGGCCCACTCAAATCCCGTCAGGCCAGCAGCTACCGATTTGCGAGCCACAACGGGCAGGCTTGCCATTGCTCCCGCTCGAAGAATCCTCGAGCCCTGCTGATCCGATTCGCCCAGTCTGGGCTGCGGTGATTCTTGTGACCCGGAAGCTTGCGAATCCAGTATCTCTATCCCTGCAAATCCATCCCCAAGTTGAAGCACTAGGCCAGGCAGGCCGGCATCGGCTACCAACACATTCGAGCCGCGGCCAATGACATGAACCGACAGCTCGGCCTGCGGAGCTTCTCCAACAAAGGCTCCAGCCTGAGCGAGTGCAGCAGCAATTCTGTTGAGCTCGGATTCGTCCTTGACGACCACGAATCGCGCAGCTGCCCCGCCAACGCGGTAGGTGCACAGCGCCGCAAGAGGCTCCTCTACGCGCAGACGGTCACCCAAGAACGCCAACGCAGCATCAAACGGATGAGCAGAATCAAGCCGGTGCGTAACGCTGGCAGGCTGACGAGGAGCGGTCATGGTTGTGGCCTGGTCTGCAAAAGCGGTATCAGCAGATCAGCGAGCGTTGTAACGCTGCCTGCGCCGATACTCAAACATAAGTCTCCAGCGGACAGCTCACGTCCCAAATACGCAGCAGCTTCAGAGAGGTCAGGGCACCAGACCACCTGAGCCTCGGGATGGGCTTCTCGGATGGCATCGAATAACAACCTGCCCGTTACCCCCGCTCTAGGTTCTTCTCCTGCGGCGTAAATATCTGTCAGCACTAACAAATCGGCCTGTGTAAACGCATCTGCGAACTCTTGCCAGAGCGCCTGCGTGCGCGAGTACCGGTGTGGTTGAAAGACTGCAACCACGCGGTTCCAGTCTCCGCTTCGACCAGCAGCTAACGCGGCGCGCACCTCTGTGGGAAGGTGCGCATAGTCATCAACGAACTGCACTCCGGCCGCTGTACCTCGCTGTTCAAATCTTCGAGAGACTCCCGTGTAGCCACGCAGGCCTTCTACTGCTGCGTCAATCGGATACCCAAGTTCGCAAACGAGCGCTAGAGCTCCGGCTGCATTCGTTGCGTTATGAAGTCCCGGGACGCCCAGACGGACATCAACTGAGCGCTCGGCCTCGGGAAGACTCAAGCGAAAGCTGCAACTCTGCGAACCCAATTGCAGGCCCGTCATGCGGTAGGTGGCCTCGGGCGAGGTTCCGTAACTAACTGCCCCACAGGTGGCCCCAAGTTTGGCAGCCTCGGGGTCATCAGCGCAGACCACTCTTGGGCCGTTGGTCTGGGTCAAGAATCTCTTGAACCCATCGAGCAGTTCCTCCCAGCCTCCCCAGAATTCAAGGTGATCAGGCTCAATATTTGTGATCAGTGCCGCCGCCCTAGGACCGGCTAAAAAGCTTCCGTCACTCTCATCAGCCTCCAGGACAAAATGCTGACCTGCCCGATAGGCCGCGGCCACCCCAAGAGAGGTCACTTCTGCCCCAATCAGAAAGCTCGGGTCGGCACCTGCTCCCAGAAGCGCTACTGCCAGCATGGAAGATGTCGTGGTCTTGCCATGCGTTCCCGAAACCGAGATGAACGGCTGTGTCTGAGCTAGGGCAGGCAGGAAATCGCCGCGTCGAAGGATTGGGATTCCAAGGCGCTGCGCTTCGAGGAGCTCAACGTTTTCAGCATCCACGGCAGTCGAAACCACCAAGAATTCGCTCTGCAGAACATGTGCAGCTTCGTGGCCAATCGAGGTTCGAACACCAAGAGCGTTGAGCCGTTGCAGCGCCTCGCTTTGCACCTGGTCCGACCCGCTCACCTGATGCCCTTGTTGCACCAGAATGGTAGCTAAGGCAGACATGCCGGCCCCTCCAGCCGCAACGACATGGATGCGCCGTGGGTAGCTCAAATCAGGCAGGCTCGGAGTGTGCTCCCTAGTCGTCACGGCTGGGTTCCCTTGCCTGGGCGGGCCCATGTCTCGAGAAGGTCCGCTACTCGATCTGCTGCCTCGGGGTGTGCGAGGGTACCGGCTGCTCTGCCCATCTCTGCCAACCTGCTCGTTCCGCTAGCGACTGCCATCAACACATCCGCTTCGAACACCAAGCGATCTGCATCAAAGTCTGCATCGGCCACGACCACTGCCGCACCGGCGGCCATCAGCGGCTGAGCATTTGCAGTTTGATGATCACGTGTCGCAATCGGTAACGGCACCAGAATTGAACCGAGACCAACGACTGCTAGTTCAGCAACAGTCGTGCCACCTGCCCTACAAATAGCAAGGTCCGCAGCAGCCAAGACAAGGTCCATGCGGTCCTCGTAGCGCACGCTCTGGTAGATCAGATCCTTTGGCGCAAGTGCCGGGCGGGCATCAAAGTCGCGTGCGCCTACGACATGATGAATAGCCAGATCAGACCGGCCTGACCACTGTTGTACAGCGCCATACACAGCCTCGTTTAGGCGGCGAGAACCAAGTGAGCCGGCAAAGGCAACAATCACAGTCCTATCGGTTGGAAGTCCTAGCGTCACCCGCGCATCGCGCTGCTGACGGTCTGCGCCTACTCGCAGCATTTCCTCACGAACGGGGTTTCCCGTTAGTACTGCCCGAGGTAGGTCCGTTTCTTTAAACGGAACTGCACAAGCTTTGGCCCACCTTGCCACTAGGCGATTTGAGGCCCCAGCTCGAGCATTTTGATCGGCGACGATCAGCGGCACTCGCCACAGAATCGCTGCTAGCGAACAAGCAACACTTGCAAAGCCGCCAAGTGCCAACACGACTGCGGGGCTCCGCTTTCGGATCAAGAAGATGGACTGCATCACCGCCCGGGCAATTCCCCAGATTGCAGCAATATTTGCGAGCGTCAACCTGCGTTGGATTCCACGTCCTGGCAGCAGCGTGATTTCAAATCCGGACTCGGGCACCAGAGATGCCTCAATGCCGCGCTCGGCGCCCACAAAATGCAGTGAGTCAGGCGCATGTCCTCGCGCAACAAGTGCCTTCGCTACTGCAATCCCAGGAACAACATGGCCCGCAGTTCCACCACCAGCAATCACAGCCCAAGTGGGCGTCGCAGAAGCAGTGGACTTGGCTGAACCTGCCATTAACTGTCCCGGGCTACAGAAACCATCACACCCACCGAGAGCATGCACATCATCAGCGAAGACCCTCCATACGAAACGAACGGCAACGTAATACCTTTCGTCGGCAACGCACCTACGGTCACCATGATATTGATCATTGCCTGCACGCCAATCCAGGTGGTGATTCCAATCGCCACGAGCCGCCCAAATTGGCTCCGACTACGCAATGCAATCCGGATTCCCGCAAACATGAATACAACAAAGGCCCCGAGGACTAACAAGCTGCCCAATAGGCCCAGTTCCTCACCGATGATGGCAAGAATGAAGTCCGTGTCCGCCTCGGGCAGGTACCCCCATTTAGCCCTGGAGTTTCCCGGCCCGCTGCCGAACAGCCCGCCTGAGGCAAACCCGATTTGCGACTGCAGCAGTTGATATCCGCCGGTGGTCTGGTGGCCTGAAGGGTTGAAATAGGCGGCGATTCTCTGCACGCGAAATCCACCAAATACCAAAATCACTAGCGCTGCTGCGGAGGCAGCTATTCCTGCGATTCCTCCAACTTGTCGAAGGGGTGCTCCCGCTAGGAACAACATGACAATCACAATCACACCGAGCAGCAACGTGGTGCCCAAGTCATCCCCGAGTAGCACCATCAATGCCAAAGCTCCGGTGACTGCAAAGATGGGATGTAGCAGTTCCCGCGAGCCAATCTCTCTGCTTCTCTTGTCCAGGAGTCGTGCCAACCACAGGATCAACGCGAGCTTGGCAAAGTCAGAAGGCTGTATCTGAAATGCGCCCGTGCCCAGCCACCGCGTTGCACCATTTTTCGTCAGAGCAAATGGAAGATGCGGACCACCAACAGCGCCAAGGGCAATGTCGAGCGCCAAAATCGCTTGCAAGCCCAGAGCTACCAAGATCATCACCGGGGCAATTCGGTCACGCCAGAACATAAGGGGAATTCTCGAAGCAACTAGCCCTAGGCCAAGGCCAAGAACCATCCATACCAACTGACGAACCCCAGTACTCCAGTTGGCATTACTCGCCTGCACAGAGGCTACTGACGAGGCCGAATACACCATGACGATGCCAAGCAGGCACAGCAGGCCCGTCGCGCCTAACAACAGATGCTCTGGCTTTGGACCAACCTGCATGACCTCGACCTCAACAGCACGCAGGTGTCGACCCGAGGATGACCGTGAACGCGTCCGCGATCCTGAAGTCCGCGATCCAGAAGTCCGCGTTCCAGAAGTCCGTTGGCTCACCCCAGACCTCCTGAGCGAATGAACTCCCGATAGAACAGTCCTAGGCCGAGCGCAGTGCAGGCAGCCGTCAGCATCCAAAAACGCACAATCACTGTTGTCTCTGGCCAGCCAACGAGTTCGAAATGGTGATGGATTGGTGCCATCCGAAAGATCCGGCGCCCAGTGGTCTTAAAGCTCACAACTTGCAACATCACCGACACGGTCTCGATCACAAACAACAAGCCAAGAATCGGCAGCAGCAGAACCGTTGAGGAACTCAAAGCGAGTGCAGCCAGAGCCATCCCGATTGCCAAGGATCCCGTGTCGCCCATAAATATTTGCGCTGGTGCCGCATTCCACCACAAGAAGCCGGCGCAGGCACCCATCATCGCAGCAGCCACTACTGCTAGATCCAAGCCCACGTTGATGCCATACAGCCCGGAATACCTGAAA
>CANJEC010000019.1 GCA_947473395.1 Actinomycetota bacterium
ATGTGATCGAACAGACCAGTCGTGGCGAGCGCTACTCTGACCTGTTTTCTCGGTTGCTCAGAGAAAACATCATCTTCTTGGGAACTCCAATCGATGACACGATCGCAAACCTGGTATGCGCACAGTTGCTGTTCTTGGAGTCAGAAAACCCGGACAAGGACATCAGTATCTACATCAATAGCCCCGGCGGCGACATCAACGCTCTGATGGCGATTTACGACACGATGCAGTACATCCGTCCAGAGATCACCACCCTGTGCTTCGGCCAAGCTGCGTCTGCCGCAGCGGTGCTCCTTGCAGCGGGAACGCCTGGCAAGCGAATGGCCCTTCCAAATGCTCGTGTGTTGATTCACCAGCCCTATGCGCAAAGCGGTTACGCGCAGGTTTCAGACCTAGAGATTGCAGCGAACGAAATCCTTCGCCTCAAAGAAACTCTAGAGCGGGTGCTCTCGCGCCATACCGGTCAGACTGTTGAGAAAATCGCAAAAGACACTGATCGCGACTATGTCCTGACTGCTGCCGAGGCCAAAGAGTACGGCATCATCGATGAGGTCATCGAGGAGCGGGCACTTGTTGACAACTCGGGAGCAATCACCGCAGTCAGCTGATAGATCGGCAAGAATGTCGTACCGGTGATTTTTGCTCATCGGAAGACTGTGCACCGATGCGTCAGAGACAGACCGAGGACTGAGGATTTAGCGTGGCCAAGTTTGGTGATGGAGGAGAACTCCTAAAATGCTCGTTCTGTGGGAAATCGCAGAAGCAAGTCAAGAAACTCATTGCAGGCCCGGGCGTCTACATCTGTGACGAGTGCATTGATTTGTGCAACGAGATCATCGAAGAGGAACTTGCAGAAACCAGCGAACTCTCTCTAGATGAGCTTCCAAAGCCAGTAGAAATCTTTGAGTTCCTCGAGGACTTCATTATTGGTCAGGACCAAGCAAAGAAGATTCTCGCGGTGGCGGTTTACAACCACTACAAGCGAGTTCAGCATGGTGCACGTCCTGGATCTGAAGATATCGAGTTGGCTAAATCCAACATTATGATGATCGGGCCAACGGGTTGCGGAAAGACCTTCCTCGCTCAGACCTTGGCCAAAATGTTGAACGTCCCGTTCGCAATCGCAGATGCAACTGCTCTCACTGAAGCGGGATATGTGGGAGAGGATGTCGAGAACATTCTGCTCAAGTTGATTCAAGCAGCCGACTTCGATGTAAAGAAGGCCGAGACCGGCATCATCTATATCGACGAGATCGACAAGGTGGCTCGCAAGTCCGAAAACCCTTCGATCACCCGTGACGTTTCCGGTGAAGGTGTGCAGCAAGCTCTGCTGAAGATTCTCGAAGGAACCACAGCCTCGGTTCCTCCTCAAGGCGGTCGCAAGCACCCCCATCAGGAGTTCATCCAGATTGACACCACCAACATCTTGTTCATCTGCGGCGGCGCTTTTGCTGGCTTGGACAAGATCATTGAGCAGCGCAGCAATCGCAAGGGGATTGGGTTTGGTGCCGAGATTCGTTCGGTCCGCGAACGCTCCGAGAGCGACCTGTTCTCCAAAGTGCTACCCGAGGACCTCCTCAAGTTTGGCTTGATTCCGGAGTTTGTTGGCAGGCTTCCCGTGATCGGCGTTGTGGATAGCTTGGATCGTGATGCTCTGATTCGCATTCTGGTGGAGCCAAAGAATGCGCTCGTCAAGCAGTATCAGAAGTTCTTTGAGCTTGAAGATGCCGAACTTGAGTTCACCGAGGATGCTCTTGTTGCAGTTGCCGAACTCGCCCTAGTGCGTGGCACGGGAGCTCGCGGCCTACGGTCGATTCTAGAAGAAGTGCTGCTCGGAGTGATGTACGAGCTGCCCTCGCGAACTGACGTACACCGTGTCGTGATTGATGCTGACGTGGTAGCGCGAAAGAGCGAGCCTCAGCTGATTGCCCGTTCCGCCAAACCGCGTGCTGCTCGTCCAAAGCGCGCAGCATCCTGACCTAGCAGTCAGAAGTGGAAATCGCTGAAGCTTTGAGGTGGCACGACTCCCGCCTCGATCATGAGACTGCAACTACTTCGATTGCTGCTGGAAGAATCGCAGGGTTGTCGCTAGCGAGCATGAGGGAACTCATGTCGCTTCTTGGGGATCCGCAGCATGACGTTCCGGTCATTCACATCACTGGTACGAACGGCAAAGGAACCGTTGCGGCCATGGTGACAGCCTTGTTGCAGGCAAGTGGTCTGACAGTGGGGACCTACACAAGTCCGCACTTGCGCAGGGTGAACGAACGAATCAGCCGAAATGGCTCAGAGATTTCTGACCTTGACTTAGCCGAAGTCCTGACCGGGATTGCTGCAGTCGAGCCACTACTCGAAGTGCAGCCAAGTTGGTTTGAAGTGATCACCGCCGCAGCGTTTCGCTACTTCGCCGAGGCCCCGGTAGATGTTGCAGTCATCGAGGTGGGGCTGTTGGGTCGCTTGGATGCCACAAATGTGGCCGATGCTGCGGTAGCTGTAGTCACCTCAATCCAAGGGGATCACACCGATTTCGCTCCGGGCTGGGAACTGGCGGTGGCCGGAGAGAAGGCAGGGATTATCAAGGCGCAGAGCATTGCGGTCATCGGAGAGGTCGACCCCGAACTCACCGAAGTGTTTGTTGCCGAAGGCCCTGAATCTCTGGTTCGGCTGGGAGTTGATTTCGCTGCAGTAAGCGATCAGATTGCCATCGGCGGCCACCTCGTTGACCTTCAGGGTGTGTTCGGACGCTACGAGCAACTGTTTCTTCCCCTGCATGGTGCCCATCAGGTTGCCAACGCATCTATCGCAGTTGCGGCAGTGGAGTCATTCTTTGGAACGGCACTCGATGCAGAAGTCGTGGCCGAGGGGTTTGCATCGCTCAAGCTTCCTGGCCGCTTCGAAGTCTTGCGCTATGGCCCCTTGGTAGTGGTCGACGGGGCGCACAACGCCGATGCACTCAGGGCGTCTGCAAGCACTCTGGAAGAGGAATTTGCGCCCGCTGGCACCCGAATCATCGTGCTGGGTTTGCTTGCGGGTCGAGACCCTGACCGCTCCGTCGCAGCAGTATCAGAGTTGCGCCCTGACCTTATTTTGTGTTGCAGCTTGGACGGCAGCCGAGGCGTTTCTGCGGCCGTTTTGGCTGCAGCATGTGCCAAGCGAGGCATAGCTCACGAGACAGTCAGTGATCCAGCATCGGCTGTGGCCCGCGCTCTCGCTCTAGCTGCAGAAGAAGATGTGGTGTTGATTACTGGATCGTTCAGGATGTTCGAGCCAGCGCAAACAGTGGTTCTCTCCTTCGACTCACGGAACTAGCAAGCCTGACTGCAGACCCAAAAAGCTGCGGATCCTCGCTGCCTGAGCGCCTCAGTTCGCCTTCAGGCCCAGTTGATGCGTAGCGTGATGAATGTGAATCAGACATTTATCATGTGCAAACCCGATGCAGTGGAACGTGGACTCGTCGGCGAGATCATTACTCGGATCGAACAAAAGGGATTGAAGATCCTGCGGATCGATCTTCGCGTGCCTGACCGCCCGCTTGCAGAGGCTCACTACGAGGAGCATGCAGACAAGCCGTTTTACGGAGAGTTGGTCGACTTTTTGACCCGCGGACCAGTAGTGGCGCTTGTCGTTGAGGGGCCTGATGACCAGACTTTTCACTTGATGCGCACCCTGATTGGCAAGACCCAGGTGGCTGAAGCTCAGCCGGGGTCAATTCGTGGTGACTTCGCAACCACGACGAATGAGAACCTGGTGCACGGGTCAGACGGCCACGAGGCAGCGGCCCGTGAGATTGCTCTCTGGTTCCCATCCTGAGGTTTCGGTTGGTTGACCGCTTGGCCAGCCACGGCTCCATTTGTTACAGTTGTGTTGCGAACTTGGCTAGGTGCACTTTCTGATCACCTAGGCGAGTCTGCTCATCGCCCCACTTTGCCCCTGTCCCATGCAGGTTGCAGGGGCTAGCGTGAGGAACCTTATGGCTCGGATGAATTCAAACTTTCTAGGCCGTGACATGGCAGTTGATCTCGGCACGGCAAACACCTTGGTCTATGTCCGCGGTGAAGGCATCGTGTTATCGGAGCCTTCCGTTGTTGCGATTCGCGTCGCAGACGGCAAAGCAGTTGCTGTGGGTACTGAGGCCAAGCGAATGATCGGCCGCACGCCAGCGCATATCGCTGCGATTCGTCCCCTGAAAGATGGAGTGATCTCCGACTTTGAGGTATGCGAAATCATGCTCCGTTATTTTATCCAGCGTGTGCATAACAGTCGTTTCTCGAAACCTCGGATGATTATCTGTGTGCCTTCTGGGGTCACCGGGGTTGAGCAACGAGCAGTTCAAGATGCCGCTGAGTATGCGGGTGCCCGCAAACCTGCTCACATCATCGAAGAACCCATGGCTGCTGCGATTGGTTCTGGTTTGCCAGTGCAAGAACCCACTGGAAACATGATTGTCGACATTGGTGGCGGCACGACCGAGGTTGCGGTCATTTCACTCGGCGGCGTGGTGACAAGTCAGTCAGTTCGCGTTGGCGGCGACGAACTCGACGAGTCCATTATTCAGTTCATCAAGAAGGAATACAGCTTGGCCTTAGGGGAACGAACGGCCGAAGTTGTCAAGATGGAACTCGGCTCCGCATGGCCGCTCCGCCAAGAACTACAGGCAGAGATCCGTGGGCGTGACCTTGTGACTGGCTTGCCCAAAACAATCGTCACCTCCACCAACGAGATTCGTGAGGCAATTGAAGAGCCCGTGTCGAGCATTGTTGATGCCGTCAAGGTCACTCTTGATAAAACCCCTCCAGAACTTGCCGCTGACATTATGGAGCGAGGAATCATGCTGGCAGGCGGGGGAGCGCTACTCAAGGGCCTTGCCGAGCGACTTGCTCAAGAAACTGGCATGCCCATTCAGATCGCTCCGCGACCACTCGAGGCAGTTGCCCTTGGAGCAGGTCAGGCACTCGAGGAGTTTGAAGCCCTTCGCGGTGTCCTCTTCTCCTCAAGTCGCGACTGATTCCCGGACTCAAGTCCGTGCGTCCCCTTTCACAGCCTGGCAAGAACCGGCAGCGCTCGCGCTATGTACTGCTCGTGATCACCTTGCTCACGATCACCATCATTACCCTTGATGCGCGTGGGGTGCCGATGATCTCCTCGGCTCGAGACAGCTCACGTGACGCACTTGCTCCCGTTCGAGGTGCAGCACGTTGGGTCACTACCCCATTCCGTAACGCCTGGAATGGCATCACTGGCTACGACGAACTTCGAGAAGAAAATGAGAAGCTCCGCTCAGAGCTAGGTCAAGACACGGCAAATGCCATGCGCGAGAAGAATGCCCAAGAAGAGCTCGCGAAGTTGAAAGAGCAGCTGAACATCAGCTTTTTGGGCAGCACACAAAGCCAAATCGCCCGGGTCACGAGCGGTGCTTCGTCGAACTTTTCTGATTACACAGTCGAAATTGATAAGGGCAGCGAGCTTGGCCTAGCCGTAGGAAACCCCGTGGTCACCAAGGGCGGACTGGTGGGCAGGATTGTGCGAGTCACAAAGAAGCGAGCGGTGGTACAACTCATCACCGATCCCGATTTTTCTGTTGGTGTAACGGTCGGAGCAGATCAGAATCAGGGCGTCGGTCACGGCACTGGAAATACCCGAACCTTCATCGTTGATCGGGGCATTGACCTCACTGATGAAGTCCAGACAAAGGACAGCGTATTTGCGGGGGGCATCGAGAATTCCATCATGCCTCCTGACCTCTTTATACCGATTGGAACGGTAGATAAAATTACTCCGGACGAAGCCGCCCGCGTGCAGGTGCTGCAGGTGAACTACACCGTTGAGTTTGGCCGGCTCGATGTGGTTCAGGTCATCAAATGGGTTCCGGCAAGCTGATGATGCTGCTAGCCGACCCGGTGCAAGGGCGGTCGCTTCGTGAACGCTGAGTCCACGCTCGTTCTTCGGTGGAGCCTGCTGCTCGTGATGGCTTACCTGCTACAGGTGGGCTTCCTGCAGGATTTTCGACCACTTGGGGTGCATCCGGAGATCATGCTGTTGCTAGCAATCTGTGCCGGCATTCTGGGCGGTAGTTCTCGCGGGGCGATTGTTGGATTCTTCGCAGGCTTACTCAATGACCTTTTCCTGAACGGCAGTCTGGGAATCTCTGCGCTGTGCTTTGCTCTTATTGGCTTTGCAGTAGGGGTGCTAGAAGATTCGGTGATTCGGTCGTCGCGTCTGATCTCGATGGCCATCGCCGCAGTAGGTAGCGCAGTCGGAGTGCTGATGTACGCATGTCTCAGCCAGTTGCTGGGAGCCCACTCATTATCCGACCCGCGCCTGTGGCTGATCATCACTATCGTTTCAGTTATGAACGGGGTCTTGTGTTTAGCAGCACTTCCGTTGTGCCGCTGGGCCGAGGGTCTTGGTCTGAACTCACGGGCGTACTGATGCGATTTTTCTCATGAACATTCTCCTGAACAACACAGACGTTCCTCATGGATACTGACTCAACGCACGTCCGTCTGAGTGCTATCGGAATCGTTGCCGTCTCGCTGTTCTTGGCATTGTTCATGCGACTCTGGTTCCTGCAGGGCATTGACCGGCAGGCCTTCGAAGCAGCCTCGGTGTCGAATCGGGTTCGAGTGATTCATGAGGAGGGACCTCGCGGTCGCATCCTTGATCGCAACGGCAAGATTCTTGTAGATAGTGAAACCTCGATTGTGGTTTCGCTAGATCGCGAACCGCTGCGAAAGATGGAAGAGCCCGAACGCAACGCCGTATTTGTGTCGCTCGCAGACACACTGCAGCAGCTCGGTGTCCCCACCAAACTGAGCCTGATCGAGAAAAGATATGCAGACCTTCGCTATGCGCCACAGGAGTACGTTCCGATTGCTGATGACGTTGACCCGAGCGTAGAGATCTACTTGATGGAGCGGGCTGATCGCTACCCGGGAATCATTGTGGAACGCAAAGCAATCCGTTCCTATCCCTATGGAAACCTCGCCGCCCATTTGCTTGGCTATGTGGGCGAGATTAATGAGAAGGAACTCGTTGAACGCGGCGGACAACTCCCAGGTTCCGAGAACGGCTCAACGACTGCACCCACAACGACTGCACCCACAACGACTGCACCCACAACGACTGCACCCACAACGACTGCACCCACAAGCACTGCAGACAGTTCCTCCGGAGCAACAACGACAACGTTGCCAAACAGCGCCGGAGCGGACTCCGGAACCAGACTCACTGACTACCGGCTCGGTGACTCCATCGGTAAGGGCGGGGTCGAGCGCTCCTACGAGGCTGACCTTCGGGCAGTTCCCGGGGAACGAACAATCGAGGTCAACGCAAAGGGCGACCTTGTTGATGTGCTGTCTTTGAAGTCTCCCGTCGTAGGTGACGATATTTGGTTGACAATTGACATCGACCTGCAGGCCCACGCTGAGCGACTGCTTGCTGCAAAGATTCAGGACTTGCGAGGCCGTCGAGACAAGGACAACAACCGTCTCAACGCACCGCAGGGCTCTGTCGTCATCGAAGATCCTCAAAACGGTCAGATTCTGGCTATGGCTTCTTACCCCGACTACGACCCAAGCGTCACAGTCAATGGAATCTCTCAAGAGCAGTGGGAGGCCTTTAATGATCCCAATAGTGGCCTTCCGCTGGTGAATTGGGCGTTACAAGGCACCTACGCTCCCGGGTCCACCTTCAAGCTTTACACGGCCCTAGCTGGCTACAACTCTGGTTACCTTCGCAATGGCACCGAGGTGGTCAATGACCCGGGCGTGTACACAATCGAGAACTGCAAGGGCGAAAAGTGCGAGGTCCGAAATGCAGGGTCAACCCCTCACGGGACTGTCAACATGGCTTCTGCTCTGACAGTTTCTTCGGATGTTTATTTCTATAAACTCGCCGACAAGTTCTGGAATCTCACAGACCAATACGGTGAAACTCCCATTCAAGATGCTGCGGCACAGTTTGGGCTCGGCTCAAAGACGGGAGTCCCACTCTCAGGCGAGAACCCTGGTCGCCTTCCCACGCCGGCAAGCCGCAAGGCCGCCTTCGAGGCCCGGCCTGACTTGTTTATGACAGGGGATTGGCGCTCGGGAGACAACATCAATACCTCCATTGGCCAAGGGGACGTTCTTGCAACCCCGCTGCAGCTCGCCAACAGCTACGCCACCTTTGCCAACGGCGGCACTCGATACCAGCCGCAGATCGTGACCAAGGTGACACGACCAAGAGATCTGACGTTGCCAGCGAACGACCCAGCGAATTACAAACTCATCCGAGAAGTTCAGCCTGTTATTCAGGGCACTATTCAGATTCAGCCCGATCAGTACGCCAAGATTTACGATGGCCTGCTCGGCGTGACTCAGAGCGCGTTCGGAACGGCTTCTGCATCTTGGCAGGCATCCAAAACGGCGTGGCCAATGGCCGGTAAGACTGGTACTGCTCAGGTCTCAAAGAAGGCAGATTCATCGCTGTTTGCGGCATGGGGTCCGGCTGGCACTGGCGAGCCCGCACGGTATGCAATCTCGGTAGTGATCCCAGAGTCTGGTTTCGGTGGCGAAGTGGCAGCACCATTAGCCTTCCGAATCATGGCGCCTCTCTCCTTTGGAACCTTGTTGCCGGCCTGCCCTAGCGCCGATCAGTCAGCATGTGAGGCCGCTGCAGACGCAGCTTCAGTAGCAAGTGGAAATGACGTCACCTCAGGGTCAGCAGACTGATGCAATCGATTGGCGTTGATCGACGCAGCATCTCTGGGTTTCGCGGGCGGGACGTGTCCTCTGCCTGGAAGCACGTAGACATCGTGCTACTCGTAGCCACCGGACTGGTTCTGTTGTTCGGGCTAGTGATGGTTTACAGCGCTACGCGTAGGTTCCCGGGGGGAACTGGAATCCTGCTGCGGCAAGGATTGTTTGTTGTTGTAGGTATCGCTGCAATGTTTGGCGTATCCCTCATCGACTACCGCCGAATTGCCGACTGGTGGCAGATCATTTACGGGGTGGCGATGTTGGTGCTAGCCGGAGTGCTGTCACCTTTGGGATCGCTTGGCGCGTTTGGAACAAAGGGCTGGTACGCCTTCGGCCCCGTCGTGTTTCAACCCGTCGAGATTGCCAAACTTGCAACAGTCCTAGCTGTTGCTTCGTACCTAGGGTCGGTAGACCGGGTTGACCTGCGACGCCTCGGAACAGCGCTGGTCCTGCTCGTTATTCCGATGGGGCTCACGATGCTGCAGCCAGACTTGGGCTCTGCCCTGGTGTTCATCGTTGTTGGCCTAGGCATGTTGGTCGTGGGAGGTGTACGCCTGCGCCACCTGTCGTTGCTGGTCATTCTTGGCGTAGTTGCTGTATTCGGCATTTTGCAGAGCAGCGCTCTGGATCAGTACCAAAAGGATCGCCTGACAGCCTTTGCTAACCCAGACGGCGTCTCGGCCAAGGCCCGATACAACATCGATCAGGCTCAGACTGCAATTTCTTCAGGCGGTTTGACGGGGTATGGACTGGGGAAGGGACCATCAACTCGTTTGGGGTATGTGCCAGCGCAGCAGACGGACTTCATCTTTACAGTGGCGGGCGAGGAATTCGGATTCGTTGGATCAGGACTCCTCCTGATTCTTTTTGCAATCATGATCTGGCGAATCTGGAGAGCAGCCCAACTTGCAGCTGACTCGATGGGCACTTTGTTGTGCATTGGCGTGATGTCGATGTTTTTGTTCCATATTTTCGAAAACGTGGGCATGAATCTGGGAATTATGCCTGTGACTGGAATTCCCTTGCCACTGGTCTCTCAGGGGGGATCAGCCGTAGTCGCGTCGTGTATTGCCTTGGGCCTAGTGCAGTCAGTGCATATGCACCGCTACGCTTAACGGCGCAAGAACCGCCGTGCTGGTGATTCACCGATCACGGTGGCACGCTGAGTGGTCTCGAGTGACGGTAGAGTAGAAGGATCATGTCCGCTCTTCAGGTCGAATTCACCAAGAATTCGGTCGATACCACTCCCTTTCCTCAGAGTTTCCTTGACTCCCTGTTTCACCTTGTGTTCAGAGCAGTGCGTGGATTCTTAGGAACGGTTCTGCGAAGCCAAGCCCCACCCGAATACTCGGGTGCGCTTGCATCACCTGCTTCGAGCGTTGAATTTCTGAAGTCAGACATGGTGCATTTTTCGCAGCATCTAAGAAATCACGAGAACCATACGTTCGAGTCGATCAAGACCGTGGACCTGTCATACCCAACAACCTGCGCTAGTAGCGGGTTGAACCACATTCATATTAACGAACGACAGCTAGGCGCCGGACTCAGTGATCCTGCCAAAGCAGTCTCCACACGTGAGCGCGTTGGCGCCATGAGAGGAGTGTCCCATGTCGGACACCGAATCGAATCCACCAGAGGCTACAAACTCGGCAGCTGTACCTTCAGTGGTTCCGCCACAGGCAGCCCAGCCGGAGGCTCCTCGCAAGCCACAAATTGGGGATTCCATGCCGGCCCCAAGGTCAGCTACTCCAACTGCGACTGCGACAGCGGGAGCTACTTCCTCTAGTTCTGCCGAACAAGGCGAGGGCACCACTGCAGCGCGCAAGCGGCGACGTCGACGCGGCCGTGGCGGTGGCGGTGCTGGCGGTGCTGGAGGTGCTGCTCAGAGCGAGGGCGGCCAAGACGCGAATGCTCAGAGCAGCGGCGGTCAAAAGCAGGGTGGCCAGAACGGCGGCGGCCAAAAGCAGGGTGGCCAGAACGGCGGCGGCCAAAAGCAGGGTGGTCAGAGCGGCGGCGGCCAGCGTCAGGGCGGTCAGCGTCAGGGCGGGCAGAAGCAGGGCGGTCAGAACAGTGGCGGTCAGCGTCAGGGCGGTCAGAAGCAGGGCGGTCAGCGCCAAGGGAACCGGCCCAAGCCCGTAGAAGCAGTGTTGCTAGATGAGGATCCACTTCAGCTTGACGAAAAGACGCTCAAGCAGCGAGGCGGAAAGAGCCGCAACGGGCGTGCCGTCGGCCGCTTCCAAATGAATGTGCAGGTTCGAGGTGAGGCTACGCAAATCGCCATTCTCGAGGGCCGTTCCTTAGTCGAGCACTATGTGTCTAAGCCCACTGATGACACCACTCAGATCCACGGGAACATCTATATCGGCAAGGTAGAGAACGTGCTACCTGGCATGGAAGCTGCGTTCATTGACATTGCAACTCCCAAGAATGCGGTGCTCTATCGCAGCGATGTTGTCCATGATGCTTCCGAACTCGACAAGCGCGCGGACCCGCCTCGGATTGAGGATGTTCTCAAGTCCAAGCAGTTGATCCTGTGCCAAGTCACCAAGAATCCCATTGCGCATAAGGGGGCACGGCTCACTCAAGAAGTCTCTCTGCCTGGCCGCTTTGTTGTGCTGGTTCCCAACTCGAGCACCTTTGGTATCTCCAAGCGCTTGCCAGATGATGAACGCAAGCGTCTGCGTCAGCTGCTAGATCGTGTCAAGCCTAAGCAGCATGGGGTGATTGTTCGCACAGCGGCTGAAGGGGTTACGGCAGAGGAGCTTGAACGCGATGTTGCCCGGCTAGTCAAGCAATGGGATCGCATCTCTGACCTTGCTGCGAAGCAGAATCGGCCCGGGCTGTTGTACCGCGAGCCTGAGCTAGCCGTGAGGTTTATCCGAGAAGAGTTCAGTGCGGAGTATCGGGCAGTAGTCATCGACGATGAAGCCCTCTATGCCGATGTGAAGGAGTACGTCGAGGCCGTGGCTCCCGCACTTGCAGAGCGTGTTCAGTTCTACGATCGCTCAGCCGAGGCGCTACCAATCTTTGAGCGATTCCATGTGATGGAGCAGCTGGCCAAGGCCGTGGATCGCAAGGTCTGGTTGCCATCTGGTGGCTCGCTCATCATTGAAGCCACCGAAGCCCTGACTGTCATCGATGTCAACACTGGCAGAAACGTCGGCTCTTCAAATCTGGAAGAAACAGTATTTCGCAACAACCTCGAGGCTGCCGAAGAGATTGCACGTCAGCTTCGGCTCCGAGATATTGGCGGAATTATCGTCATTGACTTCATCGATATGGAGATCAAAGAGAATCGTGACCAGGTCGGCCGGCAGTTCCGTGAGGCGCTGAGCCGGGATAAAACCCGTACCCAGGTATTCAGTATCTCCGAGCTTGGCCTTGTCGAAATGACGAGAAAACGCATTGGTGAAGGGCTTTTGGAATCAGTCTCGACCATCTGTGAGCACTGTGAAGGACGCGGGGTCCTGCTGTCATCTGAGTTTCTGACCTAGGCCGCAGATGCTCAACGTGCATTCAGTAGCCCTCCTCCGGTAGAGTCAGCATTCGTATGTATGCAGTCGTGAAGTCCGGTGGAAAGCAATATCGTGTCGAGCAGGGCCAGCGCCTGCGTGTTGAGCGCTTGGGTGCGCCAGAGAGCGAGGTTGAGCTCCGTCCTGTGATGTTGGTGGACGGCGATACCGTGCTCGCTACCCCAGAGCAGCTCAAGGGAGCAACAGTCTCTGCTCGTGTAGTCGAAGAGGTGAGAGGCCCAAAGATCAACGCCTTCACCTATAAGAACAAGTCCAATAACCGTCGTCGGTGGGGTCACCGTCAGACGTACTCGGCAATCGAGATCACCGGAATCTCTCGAGGCTAAGGGCATCGCCCTACTTCGCACTCGGTTCGGTACCTCCAAGCTAGGAAGAGAAAGCACTCATGTCGAAGACCAAAGGTGGCGGTTCTACAAGGAACGGTCGCGATTCAGAGAGTAAGCGCCTTGGCGTCAAAGTATTCGACGGCGGCGTGGTTCACGCTGGGGCAATTATCGTGCGTCAGCGCGGAACAAGGATCCATCCCGGAGAAAACGTCGGCATCGGCGGAGACGACACCCTGTTTGCGCTAGCTGACGGCAAGGTCAAGTTCGGTTCACGTCGCAATCGCAAGATCGTGAACGTCTTTCCTGCCGCTGAATAAGCCGGCTACAGGCTAGAGAATGCCGACCGGAAGGTCGTTGCTGTTCCAGCCTAAGAGTTGTTGAGCTTGCAAAAATGCATACCGGTCAGTCATGCCACCTACATAGGTGACCGCCTGAGCGAGAGCCTCTGCCGAGTCCGACTCCAGAGCCGTTTCTCTTGCTTGTAATGCCGGAAGCTGATCTGGGTGGGATCCGTGATGCTCAACGAGCGCACGCAGAATCCGAATCACCGTTGCTGACTGAGCCAGCGACTCTGTACGCATGTAAATCTGCTCGTAGTTGAACCGTCGAAACTCAGTGAGGGCTTCGGCCAGCTTGTCGGTCATGCCGATCTGACCGGTCTCTCTAGCAGCTTGAACTACTGCCGAGATAAACGAACTGAGCTGTTGGCTTCGCCTCTCCCCGCAACGCTCGCGCACTAATGCTGGAAGTTGCTCGGGAATAACGATGCCGACATGAGCGGCATCTTCGAAGTCGTGACAGACGTAGGCAATACGGTCTGCCCACGAGACAACCTCTCCCTCGGGAGTAAGCGGCGCAGGCCGGGACCAGGAATGATTGCGGATTCCGTCGAGCGTCTCGCTACACAAGTTGAGTGGCTGCAGAACCGTGTCTGCACCCCAGACAGCGTGATCGTAGCCGCCGGGTATATAGGGTGAGAATGCGTCCTCGCTTGCATGGCCGCCTGGCCCGTGACCACAATCGTGGCCCAGTGCAATGGCCTCGGTAAGAGCCAAGTTGAGACCAAGAGAACGAGAGATTGCTACGGCAACTTGAGCAACCTCGAGAGCGTGGGTGAGCCTGGTTCGTTGGTGATCCTCGGGAAACACAAAAACCTGGGTTTTGCCTGACAATCTTCGAAACGCCGGACTGTGCAAGATACGGTCTCGGTCGCGCTCGAAGCAGGTCCGTTCTGGGTCTGGCTCTTCGGGTACGGCTCGATTGCCGGCACCGGTAGAGGTGGTGGCTCCGCTTACGAGTGTCAGTTCCTCGAGGTGTTCGCGCGTAGCGCGGTTCATTCGAGCAGCGATTCCAATATGCGCTGTGGAATCAGAATGAGCCAGACGAATCGGTGCCTCGCCGATTTGATGGCCGCCCATCGTGGAAGCCCAGACGGTTGTGCGGTCCTCAGACTCTGAGTTGTTGTTCGGCTCTGAGTTGTTCACATGGCCATGTTAGAAGCCAGATGGGACAGTCCACGCGGGCAGTTCTAGGTCTGCATAGTGAGCAGAGTGCTGACTAGTCGTATCCTTAGTCTGTGTCGAACTTTGTAGATGAGTGTGGTCTGAACGTAAAAGGTGGAGATGGAGGTGCTGGATGCACATCGTTCCGCCGTGAGGCACACGTTGCCATGGGTGGCCCAGACGGCGGAGATGGTGGATCTGGGGGCGATGTTTGGTTGGTCGCTGACCGAAATGTCGCTTCGCTGTTGTCATTCCGAGACCACCCGCACCGTAAGGCAACCAACGGCTCACATGGCTCAGGTAAGAAGAAGCACGGCCATGGTGGCGATGACCTATTTGTCCATGTGCCTATCGGGACCACAGTCAAAGATCGTGACGGAGAGATCCTGGCCGACCTTGTCCACGATCGTGATCGCTGGCTCGCAGCCGAGGGAGGAATCGGCGGAAAAGGCAATGCAAAGTTCCTGTCCAATAAGCGTCGCGCCCCGGGGTTTGCTGAGCAAGGTGAAGTCGGCCAAGAGCGCTGGATGTGGCTCGAACTAAAACTCATGGCCGATGTGGCACTCGTTGGGTTTCCCAACGTCGGAAAGTCCACGCTGATTTCACGCATCTCGGCGGCGCGCCCAAAGATTGCCGATTATCCCTTTACTACCTTGGTTCCCAACTTGGGTGTGGTGCGCATCAACGAGGGCAATGGTCTTGCCTTTGAGATGGTTGTTGCAGATATTCCTGGTCTGATCGAGGGCGCTGCCGAGGGCAGAGGTCTCGGGCATCAGTTCCTGCGGCATATCGAGCGGGCAAGAGCGCTGGTATTGCTGCTTGACCTTTCTCCGCTCGCCGAGCGTTCACCAGAAGAACAAGAGCGGGTTTTGTTGGCTGAACTAGAGAGTTACCGCCCCGACATGTTGGACCGTCCGCGGGTTCGCATTGGTTCGCGCGCCGATATGGCCGAGGGCGATCAGGCTGCACAATTCGATGGACTCTCTGTGTCTGCAATTACTGGTGCCGGGGTGCCCCAACTGCTGGGACTGCTGCGGCGTGCCGTAGAAATTGCGCGCGCGAACGAGCCTGAATCCGATGGATTTGTGACGCTTCGTCCTGTTGCAGAGGGAATCAAGATTGGGAGACGGGACGATGGCAGCTTCGAGGTGATCGGTCGCGAAGCCACCCGGGCAGTTGGGCTCTCTGACATGACCAATTCCGAGGCGCTCGATGTGGCTCGGGAACGCTTGACCAAGCTTGGTGTTGATCGTGCGTTGGCTCGTGCTGGGGCTCGCAACGGCGATGTTGTCCACATTGCGAAGTTCAGCTTCGATTATGAGTCAGCCGACACTCTCGAAGTTCAACCCTTTGACGATGCGGCCCCGGTGGCTCGGCATCGAAGAAACCGTGAGGCCCATACGGGTGATTGGCTTGAGGAGGATCAGCCTTCTGCAAATCCCGGGGGCAGCATCTCGTATGTGAGCGGGTCTGATGCCGCCGACTCCGATGTGAACGACTCTGATGCCGCCGACTCCGATGTGAACGACTCCGATGCCGCCGACCCCGATGTGAACAACTCCGATGGCGAGACCGAAGTTATTTACGTGCAACGAGGGTCGAACCCGACATGAGGTTGGTAGTCAAGATTGGGTCCTCGAGTCTGACTGATGACGACGGGGTCATTGCTTCAGAGTCCATTCATAAGCTCAGCGTTGAGTTGGCTCAGTTGCGCGCCTTGGGCCATGAGGTCGTTGTTGTCTCTTCGGGGGCCGTTGCCTCGGGGATGCCACTGCTTGGCTTCGATGCGGCTTCGCGTCCGACTGACTCAACAACGCTTCAAGCCGTCTCGGCAGTCGGACAGGCTCGCCTGATGCAGACCTGGAATGAGCAACTCGCCGGGCAGGGCCTTGTCGCGGGGCAGGTCCTGTTAGCCCCTCATGACTTTATGGTGCGCGCTCAGTATCTGTTTGCCCGAGGCACCCTCGAACGCCTCATTGAACTCGGAGTGATCCCCGTGGTCAATGAGAACGATGCAGTCGCAGACGACGAGATTCGCTTTGGCGACAATGACCGCATTGCGGCCCTCGTTGCGCACCTGATCTCTGCAGATCTGCTCTTGTTGCTGACTGATATGCCGGGTCTGATGAATGCTGACCCTCGCAGCGCTGTGCAAGCCTCGCTGATCGAAGAGATCATCGAGATTGATCATGAGCTTGAGCAGTTGGCCGGGGGCGCCGGGTCCGCTCGCGGTAGTGGCGGGATGGCCTCAAAGTTGTCTGCTGCAAAGATCGCAGCATGGTCTGGCGTTCGAACTGTGATCGCTGCTGCAACGCGGCCAGACGTGCTGCGTGATGCTGTTGATCAGGTTCCTGGTGTGGGAACCACGGTTCATGCCCGCGACAATCAGTTATCGGCCCGAAAGCTCTGGATTGCCTTTGCGCTGCCATCGGCGGGTCGGATTCAGGTGGATGCCGGTGCAGTCAGAGCCTTGAGCCAAAGGGGAACTTCCTTGCTCGCTGCGGGGGTCACGGCAGTTGACGGCCAGTTCGAGGCCCTCGAGGCAGTAGAGATTGTGGACGAATCCGGCAATGTGGTGGCCAAGGGTCTGACGCGTCTGAATGCCCAGTCGGTTCAAGAACTCGCTGGTCGTCGCTCCTCGGAGTTAGTCGGCCGCTCAGGCGAGATCGTGCATTGCGATGATCTGGTCATCCTGCCCTAAGCAGGCTTGTTCCCTGCGGTACAGGCTAGGGAGTGTCTCCGCTTGAAGTTGCCGTTTGGCCCTCTGCGGGCGGGGTCGCACCCGTCGCAGCGTCAGCAGCAGTGTCGGCAGCAGTGGTTTCGGCGATGCCAAGCTGAGATCGAATCTCTGAAAGCCGGGCATTCGCCTCGTAGTTCACTGAGGCTTGTTCTACTTCTAACATCTTGGACTCAACAGACATGCCCTGGATCTCTGAGGTTCCCTTGGCCTTGGCGTAGCGAGTCTCGATCTTCTCCCGCACCTCGTCAAGTGTCGGAACATCCTGGCCAACTTGCTCTGTCAGCGAGGACATAGCGGTGTTCATCTGCTCCTGCATCTTTGCTTGATCAAGCTGTGACAGCAGCTTTTGCTTCTCTGCCAACTTCTGTTGAAGCACCCGCGAGTTCTGCTGCACGGCAGCTTTGGCCTGATCCGAGGCTTGCGCTGATTGCAGAGCGAGTTCCTTGAGAGTTGCGGCCTCAGACTCTTTGGAGATGAGCTGATTTGCGAAGGTTTCAGCGGTGTTGAGGAACGCAGCAGCCTTCTCAGCGTCCCCGCTCTTTGCGGCCTCATCGGCCATGATCACAGCTTGTTGTGTATTGCGATTGAGCTTCTCAAGCTCATCAAGCACCTTTGCCAATCGCATCTCGGTCTGCTTCTGATTGGCGATGACGTTTGCAGCCTGCTCTTTGAGGCGCCGGTGCTGCTCCTGAGCCTCGGTGATTGCCTGCTCGAGCTGAATCTTGGGATCAGCATTCTCGTCGAACGTATTCGAGAGCTTGGCACCCATGTATTTCCACCATTTTTTCAAAGATTTCCACATGGCCGACAGCCTAACGGCAAGACCGCATCAAGGTCGTACAAGTTTCACAACAGCCTCGTCGCACCCACCCGCTTTGTCATGCCCCTGACCCTCCAGGGAGGGTCAGGGGCATAACAGAACGGGGGTTTGGTGCTTAGCTGCTAGCGGAAGAGGGGCTGCTCCGTCGGCGGAGTCGGTTGACGAGCGGGTCGAACCCGTAGGGCCTAAACACCAGCGTGGCCACAGCGAAGACGGGGATGGCTACAGCTAGGCCGACGAGCAACTCACCGAGGTCCCCAAGATGTGGCCGTGCCCATAGAACAGCCGCGGCGAGCGCCACAATGACACAGGCAGATACCAGCAGGGATCGCATGAGCATCCACAAGGTTGCCAATGTGAGCAAGCCGTGGACATGGCGATTGAGCACGATGACTGCAGCGACTGCTGCTGCGCAGTAGGCGAGTG
>CANJEC010000020.1 GCA_947473395.1 Actinomycetota bacterium
GCCGACTGCGCTGACTAGGCAGCCGCCGTTGCGGAAGAGGTACCGGCCGAACTGCCTGTGCCGGCATCACCCGAACAGCTGCACTAGTCGGAAACTCAAGTGCAGACCAGGCAGCGCGGCGAAACTGCTCGGCTTGCTGACCGACAAGATGATTCGCAACAACAACCCCTTCGATCACGTCTCCTTGCACTGCTGCAAATGGACGATCCCCCCGCCGAATAGCAATCATGACCGAGCCGTTTGCTCGACGCTGAATGGAACGATCTAGTCCCGGCAGCCGAGGTGGTGACCGGAACACGGGGGGTGTCAAGCCTTGGGTCTTCGCCAACCCAACTATGCGCCGGACGCAGTCAGAAAAATCGGCGACTGACGCAACTGACCTAGCAGTGCTCTGCGCGCCCGCTGCATCTGACTGCGGCACTGACCGCAGGCCGCTTGCTGTACCCGATGGGCTGCCTGCACCTGCTGCAGCGGGAGTATCTGCTGAAGCGGGGGTATCGGTAGAGGAAGCACAAGGTGCAGTCGAAGTCATAAGAGCATTGTTCCCGGGGGGTGTGACACTCAGCGTTTGGACCGCATGAGCAGGGTCCGAGGCGGAGTGTGTAGTTTTGCAGCTATCTCTCGCTGCGGTTTCCGGCGACAAAGTCAGGTGCATATGTCAACGATCAAAGTTCACTGGTTTCTGCCGACCGGAGGCGACAGCCGGGACATCCTCCCCACCGGCCCTCAGGCACACCGGCGCGGACCGACCCATGACTACCTCAGCCAAGTGGCTCAGGCCTGCGATGACATGGGCTTTGAGGGGGTTCTGACGCCCTGCGGAACGGGGTGTGAGGATGCTTGGATCAGCACAGCCTCACTGATTCCGCAGACCAAGCGGCTGAAGTTCTTAGTCGCGTTCCGGCCCGGCCTGCTGAGTCCCACTCTGGCGGCGCAGATGGCTTCTACCTATCAGCGGATGTCGAACGGTCGAATGCTCATCAATATCGTGATCGGCGCTGAAGATGCCGAGTTGGCCCGATTCGGAGATTTTGCGGCCAAAGACGTTCGCTATCAGCGAGCAGCTGAGTTCCTGCAGATCCTGGAGGGCGCATGGGGTGATGAACCCTTTGATTTTGATGGAGATCACTACAAGGTCGAAAAGGCCACCACCCGCACTCCTCCGACAGTTCGGCCGCTGATCTATTTTGGTGGGGCATCCCCGGCAGCCGAAGAGGTTGCCGCACGCCACGTGGATGTTTATTTGGCATGGGGTGAAACCCCCGACATGGTGAGCGAGCGTCTTGACCGCATGCGCGCCAAAGCTGCCGCAAGTGGCCGCCCAGCAGACCGTCCACTGCGGTTTGGGATTCGCTTTCACGTCATCTCGCGAGACACATCCGAACAAGCTTGGGCAGAGGCTGGCCGCTTACTGTCTGGGATCGACCCTGCAGCAGTTGCGGCGGCCCGCGCTGACTTTGCAACAACCCGATCAGAGGGTCAGCGGCGCATGGCGGAACTGAGCGCAAGCGCAACCCAAGGAGACGCTCTGCCTGATGACCCTCGCGGCCTAGAGATTTACCCAAATATCTGGTCGGGTGTGGGCCTTGTCCGCGGCGGAGCAGGAACGGCATTGGTTGGTAGCCACGCCGAGGTAGCTGATCGCATCGAGGAGTATCAGGCCCTTGGGTTCGAAGAGTTCATCCTGTCCGGCTACCCGCACCTAGAAGAGGCCTACGCAACTGGTGAGGGTTTGATGGTTGAGCTACGAGACCGCAAGTTGCTTGCCCCCCTCGAAGCACCGGGCGCTGACCCAACTTTCTCATTCCGATAATGCGCATCGGGCTCTTACTGTGCGATCACATTGATCAGCAGATAGCTGACGGGATCGGCGACTACACCGAGCTGTATCCGGCTGTTTTTGCACCCGCTGGAATCGACCTGCGTGTCTATGAGGCAGCGGCCGGGGAACTTCCCGACACCACATCTGAATGCGAGGGTTGGATTCTCTCTGGCTCGCGGAAATCCACCTATGAAGACCTCCCCTGGATCAGCGAGCTCTCGGAGTTCATCCTGAGTGCAGAGAAGGACCGAGCACCCCAAATGGGAATCTGCTTTGGGCACCAACTCATTGCCAGCACGCTGGGCGGAGAGGTGGCCAAATCCTCGGCTGGGTGGGGAGTCGGAGTGAAAACCTTTGACGTGGTTGCCACGGCCCCTTGGATGCAAGCTGAACCGGAAATCACCGAGTTCCGTATGTTGATGAGCCACCAAGATCAAGTGCTGCGGTTACCACCCGCCGCTGAACTCCTCGCCACCTCGCCATACTGCCCAGTTGCCGCCTATCGCGTAGCTGATCACGTGTTTTGCGTTCAAGGCCACCCCGAGTTTGTTCCCGCACTCAGTGAGAGATTGATCAATGCTCGGCGCGCAGCACTAGGTGAACAAGTCGCCGATGCCGCACTGCTCAGCTTGCAGGATCTACAGACTCGCCCTCTGGATCACGATCTCGTGGCTGAGTGGACGGCACGTTTCTTCCGACGCTGATTCACACCTGTCGCTACCATGGTCAAACACGGTGCACTTCGGTGCGGCCTGGACTGATCTGCCTCAACCAGGCTGTCTCGGCTGGGTCCGTGCTGTCTTCTGTCTGCTGTCTGATGTGTCCCTGATGTCTGGAGGATTTCATGCCACCGCTCGTTGTTGGAGTACCAACCGAAATCAAGGACAATGAGAACCGAGTGGCAATCACTCCCGACGGAGTCCGTGAGCTTGAGCAGCACGGGATTCAAGTTCTGTTGCAGTCAGGTGCTGGAATTCGCTCCTCAATTACGGACGAGGAGTACGCATCCGCCGGGGCAGAAATCCTTTCCGATGTCGAAGAGCTTTGGGCGCGTTCGGGGATCATCTGCAAGGTCAAAGAACCACAGGCTTCTGAATACCAGTTTTTCCGTCCTGGGCTCGTTCTGTTCACCTACCTGCACCTTGCGGCCTACCCACAGGTGGCAGCCGCGCTACTTGAGCATCAGGTCACCGGGATTGCCTACGAAACTGTGCAGGCCGCTGACGGCTCGCTACCGCTACTAGCACCGATGTCAGAAGTTGCGGGGCGTATGGCAACACAGATCGGAGCACATCTGCTCGAGCGGGCTCACGGTGGCCGTGGGGTTCTCCTCGGTGGCGCTCCCGGAGTCCGGCCGGGTCGGGTGGTTGTCCTCGGTGCTGGCAACGTGGGTTGGAATGCCGCATGGATTGCTGCCGGTATGGAGGCCGAGGTGCTGTTGCTCGACAAGAATCTGGATCGATTGCGATGGGTCGATCAGATTCATCGCGGACGCATCATGACGTTGGCATCGAATCGAGGTGCGGTTGAACGCGCAGTTGCCGGAGCGGACTTGGTCATTGGCGCTGTGCTTCTTGCTGGCGGACGCGCTCCAACCGTGGTGACCGAAGACATGGTCATGGGGATGAAGGAACGCTCCGTCATTGTGGACGTGGCGATCGACCAAGGTGGTTGTGTAGAAACCATCCACGAAACAACTCACTCCGACCCCACCTATGTGGTGCACGAAGTTGTGCACTACGCAGTTGGAAATATTCCCGGAGCCGTGCCGCACACTTCGACCTATGCCCTCACGAATGCAACGCTGCCGTACTTGTTGCAACTCGCGATTGGTGGCGCACAAGCAGAGCTGAGCGAGCCTGCTCTAGCAGGTGGACTCAACACCTTTGCCGGGCGAATCACCCACCAAGCGGTGGCCGAAGCCCTAGATCTCTAACCTCGTTCTGTTATGCGCCTGACCCTCTAGAGAAGGTCAGGCGCAAGACAGAGCAGGGCAATGGGAGCTATTTGAGCGTGTAACGAATCGGAAGGTGCTTAACCCCGCTCACGAAGTGAGTCGGCGTATAGACCGCTGGACCAGCGAGCTCAACCGTGGCAGTACGTTCAAGGAACTTTCCGAGCAGCGTACGCACTTCGCGCCGAGCTACCTGAGCGCCCAAGCAGAAGTGCATGCCCAATCCGAATGACAGCAACTTGTCACTATCAGGGCGAAGAATGTCAAAGCTCATGGGGTTGATGAACACATCCTCATCTCGATTCGCAGAGGGATACGAAGTCAGCACGACATCACCCTTCGGGATCAGCACTCCCCCAAGCTCAACGTCTTCTTGGACCCAACGAAAGAAGCTGCGAACTGGACTCGTCCATCGAATGATCTCTTCGGTGGCCTGCCCCAGGAGGGCAGGATCTTCTCGCAGAGCCTGCATCTGATCGGGGTGAGCGAGCAGCTGCTCTAAGCCTCCGCTCAACGAAAACGAGGTGGTGTCATGGCCAGCAGTTGCGACGATGATGTAATACCAAAGCAACTCCGCCTCGCCGAGAGGCGCCCCGTCAACTTCTCCGTTGGCGAGCACTGTGGCTAGGTCATGAGTGGGGTGTGCTCGACGCTCTGCTGTCAGGGCCTCGAAGTAATCCTTGAACTTGGCAATTGTCGAACCAACAAGCTCAAGGGGATCAGTGAAATCGCCCAGGTATTCCGGATCTGCAGAACCAAAAAGCCCTTGCGTGAGTTCCATCATGAACTGTTCGTCACTGCGCGGAACACCAAAAATCGTCATGATGACGCGGATGGTGAACGGGACGGCAAGGTCCTGAGCAAAATCGCACTCGCCGCCCATATCGGCGAGCTTCTCTACATACTCATCCGCAATCTGTTCAATCGCCTCCTGCAGGTTTTTGACTGCAGCAGGCTTAAACCAATCGTTGGTGACCTTGCGATACTTGTCATGCTCGGACCCGTGCAGATGCACCAATGTTCGTGGCTGTTCCAGACCGAGCATGTCGAGCATCTCGTAGGTGATATTGGGGCTCGGCGCCGACTGTTCGGTATTGAAAAACACGTCACTGCGCCGTGAGACCTCAAAGACATCCTCATGGCGAGTGATTGCCCAAAAGGGGGTCCATCCCTCGGCCTCGACTCGCAAGATTGGCGCATCTCGGCGTAGTTCACGAGCAATCTCGTGCCAGTTTTCCATATCCCCAAAAGATTCGGGATGAATGAAAATCTTCCCACGAGGATCGCTACCGGGTGACAGAATCGGTTCAGGCATGGGGCACCTTTAGGTTGGCTTCTAGGTGTGCTTCACCTAGTGGCACAGTATCTCTCACAGTACGCTCAGCACGCACTAAGAGCATCGCAACGAGGGGCTCAATCCGAAGACAGCCGAGGTTCTTCACTGGGTTCTGCACTGGGTTTAGGTCCGGCCGCTGCAGCATCGCGAGCAGCATCAGCGTCGGCCATAACGTGAAACCTGCCGGTCAGGATGAACAACACCGTCACCATCAACAGCAAAGTCCCCGCAGCAATCGTCACCGGCTGAATTCCATAGATGTCAGACAACTTGCCCCAGACAAAGATTCCGATCGGAAGGGCACCCGTCAGGCACATCAGATAGATCGCTATCACCGTTCCGCGAAGCTCGTCACGCACAACCAGTTGGATGCTGGTGTTGATCGTGGAGGCAATTGCTAGGTACGCGCCACCGAAGCACAGCAATGCCAGCACCAGGGTGAAATACGTGGGCGCCAAGCCTGTAGCCACTACGGAGAGCCCATAGAGGACCATTGCCCCGCTCAACAGTCTGGACCGCTGAATCCGTGGCGCAATCGACAACAAGGCTGGAGTAAAGATCACCGACCCAATGCCAGCTGCCCCGAAAAGAATCCCGAGACGTAGCCCAGACACCTGCAGCACCTCCTCGCCGTACACCACAAGGTAGCTAAACAGCGGGCTGCCGAGTCCGGCGACTGCAGCAATTGCCATACAGCAAGCAAGAATCGGCGGAGAGGCCAGCACGTAGCGGCCGGCGGTACGAATCCCAGCTACGGCTCCTTCAGAAACGTTACGACGAATCCCATCGCTGCTGACACGCAAGCCAAGCAGCACAACAATCACGATCGCGAAGGAAGCGGCATTCAAAGCGAAGGCCCACGAGACTCCGATCCCTGAAACGATGATGCCTGTTAGGAGCGGCCCGAGCGCTCGCGCCGCATTGAACTGCGCGCTGTTCAGTGTGACTGCGTTGAGCAACAAATCCCGACTCACTAATTCGGCCACGAACGACTGCCAGACCGGCGTATTCAGCCCTGCTGCTAGGCCCGACACGAATGCGAGTCCTGCTAGCCAGGCGGTGGTCACAACTCCCGTGTACACCATGACAAAAAGTGCTGTGGCGCAGGCAGCCTGAGCTGCTTGGGTACTAATCAGCAGAGTCCTTCGGGGGAACCGGTCGGCCAGACTTCCCCCAACTAGGCCCATCACCATGAACGGCAAGTATTGAAAGAACCCTGTCACGCCAATTGCGCCAGCCGATCCCGTCAGAGAAAAGGCCACAAAGGGGATCGCTGCCCCCTGCATCCAACTGCCCGTATTCGATACCAGCGCTGCAAGCCAAAAACGGCGAAAATCCCGCTGCCGGAGGGCATCAAGTGCCCGAGGATTGAGGCGCTGAGCGTTAGGAGTCGCTGCTGGCTGATTGGGCATCGGAGCAGTCATGGTGGTGGTCGCCGCATCCTAGCGATGCGCTTCTCGGAGAGTCCCCACGGCCTTAGGGTACTGGCCACGAGATGGTTCCTCTGAGCGCCTCGGGGCGCTGAAGCCGCGTGCCTGAGCACCGAGAATCTTTAGATACCAGAAGTCATTGCGCCTAACATGCACCCATGGCCCAGGAGGACTCCGATTCACAGCAGTCGCCAAGCAACCAAACTCCTGCAACGCCCAGGACGCAGACCTCGGCTCCGGCGATGCGCTTCGACCCAGCAGAATTACTGAATCAAGACATCACACTCGAAGAGGTACTCAGTCAGGCCGGCTCGGGCGCAGGCCATGGAGAGCTTGTTCAACTACCCCAAGAGGAACCCCGCAACCCCGACGCGCTTGATGATCGCAGGCGATCTGATGTCAATGAATGGGGACGCTCGGAACACATGCGAGAGATCGCTCGGCGCGTCTATGACCCTGTCTACAAGCACTGGTTTCGCGTTGAGTGGGAGGGCCTAGAAAAGATTCCAGAAGGTGGCGCCCTGCTCGTGGCGAATCATGCTGCCGCCGTCCCTTCTGATGCGCCCGTGATCATGCACGGAATTGAGACAGAGCTGAATCGCCCGGTCTACGGTTTGGCCGACAACTTCTTTCGGACGATCCCCGTGGTTGGAACCATCTGGAATCGCCTCGGTGGCCTGCCAGCGCATCCAGATAACGCGTACCGGCTCCTACGAGAACAAGACCAACTTGTACTGGTGTTTCCCGAGGGAACGAAGGGCCCATCCAAGACCTACAGCGAGCGCTACCAACTTCGCAGATTCGGCCGGGGCGGATTTGTAGAGATCGCCATGAGAGCAGGGGTGCCTGTAGTCCCGATTGCAGTGGTCGGGGCTGAGGAATCAATGCCAACCCTCTTTAGAGTCCCCTCAATCGCACGCGCTCTTGGAGTGCCCTACCTGCCCGTCACTGCAAACATGCTGGTGGCCGGGCCGCTTGGGCTGGTTTCGTATTTTCCATCCAAGTTCAAACTCAAAGTGCTCGACCCTGTGCACTTTGATGTTCCTGCCGATCGAGACCGATACTCACGCTCTCGCGTCATGGACGAGTCCGAAGCAATTCGGGATCGCATCCAAGCAGCGCTCTACACCATGTTGCGCGAACGCAGAAGCGTGTGGTTCGGCTGATGCCCGATCAGCCACCTTCCCCAACTCGGCTCACCCGCAGGGCAACCGACGCGCTCGAGATTGACCCGGATGGCCCAAGGCGACGCGTTCTCGTGACTGGCCTGGGTACCTTCTGGGGAGGACGAGTAGCTCAGGCCCTAGAGGCAAACCCTGCAGTCGAGGTAATTGTCGGACTCGACACTACCGAGCCAACAGTTGAACTTGAACGAACTGAATACGTTCGCGTAGATGCCAACTATTCGATTCTCTCTCGGATTGTGCGAGCAACACGGGTGGACACGATTATCCACACGTTCTTGGTCATGGACCCCACGCAGATGTCGCAGCGTGCCATGCACGAGATCAACGTAATCGGAACCATGAATCTTTTTGCCGCTGCATCCGCTGCATCTTCGACCGTTCGCAGCGTGATCGTAAAGTCCTCGACGGTGGTATACGGCTGTGCCCCCGAAGACCCCGTTTGGTTCACAGAGTCCACGCCAAGATCCCGGCCTGCTAGCGAACCAATTGAGCGGAGCCTTGAAGCTGTAGAAGGCTACGTACGCGACTTCGCAGAAGACAACCCCCATGTGAACGTGGCACTACTTCGCTTCTCTAACGTCATTGGCGCAGAGCTAGAGACGCCGCTCACTCGGCTTTTGCAACTTCCCGTGGTCCCGTCGATATTTGGCTTCGACCCGAGGTTTCAGTTTGTGCACGAGGACGACGTGATCAGGTCACTTCTCTTTGCGTTCAATAACGACTTGCCTGGGGTGTTCAACGTGGCCGGTGACGGGCTCCTGCCCTGGTCTGAAGTGGCAGCGCTCTGCGGTAAACGCACGGTCGCTCTTCCTCCTGTTGCTACTGGATTTTTGACTTCACCTCTACGGCAACTAGGTGTCCTCGATCTTCCCGAGGAGTATGAAGGCCTCTTGAAATATGGCCGCGGAGTTGACAATCATCGGCTCAAGAATTTCGGCTTCCGCTATGAACACACATCAACTGAGGCTGTTGAGGCGTTCATTCGTGCAGTCCGGCTTCGCAAAGTAGTTGGAGCGAACGAGCCCTCATATCGATATGAACGCGATGTTGAGCAGTTCTTCCGGCACTCGCCGGCTGTGCGTAAGGACCGCCGTCAGGCTTAAGCCTCTTCAACCCAAGACGTCACCTGCGCTGCCAAATCAGCTTCGATACGTGACCATTCGTACTGTCGTCTGAACAGCTCTGCCCCTGCTTGGCTTAGGCTTTGACGCAAGTCGCCTTCGGACAGCAGCGAGATACATGCCGTAGCAAACTCAGCTGCGTTATCGGCAACAAGGGCGTCGATGTTGTGTTGAACAGCAATCCCCTCGCACCCAATGCTCGTTGTCACGAGCGGAATGCAATGAGCTAGGGCCTCCACCACCTTCAGACGGGTGCCAGCACCGACGCGAATGGGCACGATAGAGACATCTGCTGAATCAAGTTCGGGTGCAAGTTCATCAACGAGCCCCAGCAGATCGACCCCGGGTTGCGAGCTCACCCAGGAAACCCGCTCAGGGTTGCGGCCAACAATTCGCAGGCGCGCAGCAGGGACCTTGGCCAAAATCTGCGGCATGACTTCACGAACAAACCACTCCACGGCATCACTATTTGGCTCGTAGTCCAACGCTCCCACGAAGAGCATGGTTGGCGCGGCGGTCTGCAACGCCCTGCGATCTGTACGGGTCCGTTCTGGCGCCTGAGCACCGTTGCCCACCACAACAGCGTTCGTGCATCCGGACCGCTCAACATCTAACTCGCTACACACCACCACTGCCGCGACTTGCGCTGCACAGTCACGCTGCACCGCATCCCAGCGGGGCTCATCAATAAGGTCGAACCCCCTCGATACACCCCAGCGCGAGAGTACTCTCAAGCGATCAATCGGCCCGCTCCCCGGAGCAAACCTTGGCGGGGTTCTGCGGCGTAGCTTGAGCGAAATGTTCTCGAGATTGTCGAAGTCGACTACCTCAACTGGTGCCGGGCGGCCCAACGAGTGACCAGCAGTGCGCGAATTCTTCATGGCGCTATGAACTGGCCACCAGGTGTCGAGGTGCGAGTACCACACCAGGTCAATATCGGGGCCGGACTCAAGTCGGCGGAGTACCGCTTCGGTAAGTTCGGAGGTATCCATAGCCATCAGTCTTCGTGGCGGGCCGCCCCTCACCCAAGGCCATAGCCAGTCACGCATCGGCGTTTCGGGCCCAGGGGTAAGAGCAGAGACCATCCCAAGCCCACCTACTGCAGGGGGTGCAACACGTTCAGACCCAGTTGAATGGCGATCCACGGAGATCAACTCAACGTGACCAGCCTGCCCAAGAGCGGCAATCATGTGGCTCAATCGTTGCCTGTACCCATCAACTGGCGGCCACGGGTACAGTTCGGCAACCACCAAGATCCTCACGGCGAGGGACCTTATCTGTTGAGGGGCCCTCATACCGGGGACCATGTCATCCGGAGTAGACCATGCCCAGAATTACCGTCGAGAAAATCGGACGCGTTGCAGTCCTCACACTGAACGACCCTGAGCGGCGCAATGCCCTAAGCCTGGACCTGAACCAAGAGCTCAACTCGGCTCTGGACACGCTCGAAGCGGATTCCGAAACGGGTGCAGTTGTGCTGACCGGTGCCGGCAAAGCCTTCTGCGCTGGGGCAGATCTGAGCCAACTTGGGGCCTCACGCCGAGAGGGCCTTTTGAACATCTACGAAGGATTTCTCAGGGTGGCTCGCTCACCGCTCCCCACCGTGGCCGCTGTGAACGGTGCAGCCGTCGGCGCGGGAATGAACCTAGCGCTGGCCTGTGACCTACGAATCGCGGGTGCTTCCGCCCGGTTCGATACTCGCTTCTTAGACCTTGGTATTCACCCGGGGGGTGGTCATACCTGGATGTTTCGGTCAATCGCCGGGCAACAGGCAACTATGGCAGCGGTGCTCTTTTCGCAGGTGCTTGATGCTGCAGAAGCAGAGCGAGTTGGCCTGGTCTGGAAAGCAGTTGCGGATGATCTGCTCCTAGACAGCGCAGTGGCTTGCGCAGCACGAGCGGCGGAGGCTCCGAGCGAGTTGACCCGCAGGGTCAAGCGAACCATCCAGGACATGGGGTCGATTCACAGCCATGAAGAAGCTGTACAACGAGAGCTAGAGGATCAGGTCTGGTCAATGGATCAGCCGGCATTTGCCAAGAGTCTGCTTGCCCTTCACCAACGCATTAGCAGCCAAGGAAGCGGCCAGTAGTCACTGCGCGCCTGGCGCCACCGTGCAGCAGAAGCCTTGCCTACCAGACCCACTCCGTGAGCAGTTGATCCCGGCGAACTTGCCATTCCTCAGAGGTGATTGCATAGCGAATGTGGTCCTCCCAAGTGCCGTTGATCTCGAGATAGCGCTCGGCCACTCCCTCGTCTCGAAGCGAAAGTTTGGTCACAACACTTCGACTCGCTGTGTTGCGAGGGATGATCGAGATCTGAACACGGTGCAACATGAGTTGCTCGAACGAGAACTGCAGCAGGGCGACGAGCGCCTCGGGCATATAGCCGTTCCCAGCAATCTTCTCGTCAATCCAATAGCCGATATAGCCACTTTGGTGCGCACCGCGCTGAATAGAATTGATGTTGATCTCTCCGCCAAACTTGCCATCAACAAAAATCCCGAATCCAAAGCCAGTGCCCAACTGGATCTCACGCATTCGGACTGAGCAGCGAGCAGAAAAAGCCTGACGGTCCTCAACCGTGTCCGGCTGGCCCTGTAGCCGCTGAGGTTCCCACTTGGTGAGCCAATCTGTGCAACGCCTGCGCACTTCTCGCCAATCGTCGAAATCGTGCAGGTTGAGGGGCCGCAGCAAGACTCGCCGACCATGCACCATCATTGGCGTACTCATGGATTCAGGGCTTTGCTTGCGGCGGAGCACATTGAGAATCCTAGCCAGCAAGACTCAATGCTGTATCTCAATTCACTGCTGTGCTGTGCATCATGTAGCCAATCGGCCTGCGCTGAACTCATGCGATCTGAGACAGGATGAGGCCGTCAAGGATGTCTGCCTCAGAGACGATGCATTCCTCAAAGCCAAAGTAGCGAAAGATCTCAACGAGCACACAGCAACCCCCGACAATGACATCGGCGCGTTGGGCCTCTAGGCCGGGATTGTGCACTCGATCCGCCACTGCTTCGGTGGCAAGGGTCCGAAACACATCCTCGGCGGCCTCTTTAGACAGAACAAACCCATGAATCGCTTCTGGGTTGTACTCCAGCAGACCAAGTTCAACAGCTGCCACATTCGTCACGGTGCCAGCTAAGCCAATAAATCTGGCCGCTGAAGCTGCTCTCGGCACTTCGCGTGCCACATCATCAAGGTGCTGCTCAATCACGCTGATGCAGTTGGAAAGCTCCTCGGCCAAGGGTGGATCATGAGCTAAGAACTTCTCGGTCATCCTCACGCAGCCAACATCGATAGACACGGACTCCTCGACTTGGGTTCGTCCCAGCGCAAACTCTGTAGAACCACCGCCGATGTCGACCACAAGGGTGAGAATGTCTTTGTCCTCCAAGGCAGCTGTCGCACCCAAAAAGCTGAGCTGTGCCTCTTCTTGTCCCGTCAGGATCTCCGGTGCTTGGCCCAAGATCTGCTCGGCGGCAAGCAAAAAATCTTGGCTGTTCGCTGCATCTCGCGCAGCCGAAGTCGCTGCGGTACGGAGGCCGACCACGCCGGCTGAATCCATGACTTGTCGGTACTCGCGCAGCACCTCGAGTGTTCGCTCAATCGCGTCAGGATCAAGACGGCCCGTGCGGTCCACTCCTGCTCCAAGGCGCGTCACGCGCATCAATCGCTCTTCGACAGTCTGTCCGTCTGAAATCAAAAGACGGGTTGAGTTCGTTCCACAATCAATGGCCGCATACTTTGGTGTGCTCACTCGTTTTCTCCGTCTTCCTTCAGGATTGGTTCGTTGGTGGTAGCTGAACTCTCGGCTGCGCTGACAACACGCTGAGGTGTAGGCCTCGAGTCCAACTCAAGTTGCTCAGCCACCCAGCTACCAACCGGGTCCTCGCCACCAACAAGAAACCAGGCGTAATGCGTGTGGAGGCACTTGACTCCCCTGCGGGTTCCGCCCACTCCACCAAAGGGTCGAGGACCCATCCAAGACTCTGGAATGAGGGCATCTCGCTCTGCTGCATACGTTTCATGCGCCGCTGCTAGGACACTGGCATCCACTGCCTCTTCGGCCTGTCTCACCCCACCGGTTGCCTCGAGCTGACCGATGCGGCGATTGAGTTTCTTGTCGACAAGCCAGTAGCGAGTAGGCATCGGAGTGCCATCTTCGAGTAGCGGAAGGTTGCCGATCACCATTGGGGTGCCATCTTCGGAGCGCAGCAGAACCTCGAAGCTTCCCTTCGGGGTTCGGCCGAGCAACTCAGTCACTGCAGCTATGTCGGTTGGGTCTGGGACTCCGAAACCTAAGGTCGAGAAATCTGGGGCTGCAAGACCTGAGTGACCCGGTGCCGCGTCAGGTGCTGTTGCATCAACCATTGCGACACCGTAGCGGGGTGATCTGCCGGAACCGAACTCAGGTCCGAAACTGAACTACCTGAACAATTAAGGAGCGAGCGTTGCTTGTTCAAGAGGCTCCTGAACTAGGCCAAATGGCCATGCCCGAGGGAGCACCAAACCGGCGCTAGCCGGGGGAAGAATTGAATAGGACTCCTCCCCTTCAAGCACCAGGCCATAGTCCCTTCTCGCGATCCGCTGAATCTCGGAAGGGTCATCAAGGCGGTCTCGGCGCAACGTGAGTTCTTGGTTCTGTCGCTGTAGGTCGGTCAGCTCTGCACGATGTGCAGAGATCTCATGTCGTTGCGCCATATACCCGCGAGCCGGAACCAACAGGAGTGCAACTGCGGCGGCGACCACAAAGGTAACTATCCCTAGCCGCTGCAGGAGCACGGCACGCGGTACAGCAGTCTTTGGCTGCCTGCGCGAGCGCGAGTTCTTGGCTCCCGTCCGCTGGACTGCAGGGCGCTTGGCACCTGTGCGTGTAGCGGCTGGGCGCTTAGCACCGGTTCGCGAAGATGGTGGGCTCACCTCAAGCTGCTCCCCCGATTGGGGCAAGTGCTTGTGCACCGCGGAACACTGCAGATTCACCAAGGTATTCTTCGATTCGAAGGAGCTGATTGTATTTTGCAACCCGGTCCGAGCGTGCAGGCGCACCAGTCTTGATCTGCCCACAATTTGTGGCCACTGCTAGATCAGCAATCGTGACATCCTCGGTTTCGCCAGACCGATGAGACATCACCGAGGTGTAGCCGTGTCGCGTTGCTAGGTCCATCGCCTCGAGCGTTTCCGTGAGCGTCCCGATCTGATTGACCTTGATCAGGATTGAGTTTGCGATTCCCTCGTTGATACCGCGACCCAACCGCTCGCTATTGGTGACGAAGAGATCGTCGCCAACAAGTTGGATTCGAGTTCCGAGTTTCTGCGTCAGGTCTGCCCAACCTTGCCAGTCCTCTTCGTCCATACCATCTTCGATCGAGACAATCGGATAGCGGTCACATAGGTCGACTAGGTAATCAGCAAACTCAGCCGAACTCAGCGAACGGCCTTCGCCTGCTAAGTGGTACTGCCCATCTGAGTAGAACTCGCTGCTCGCTGCATCAATTGCAATCCCCATTTCTTCGCCGGGAATGCGACCGCTTCGCTCGATTGCTTCAACAAGCAACACCACAGCTTCTTCGTTTGACCCAAGATTTGGTGCGAAGCCACCCTCATCGCCAATCGATGTGGATAGCCCGCGCTCATGCACGACTTGTTTGAGCGTGTGATAAGCCTCGACTCCCCAGCGAAGCGCCTCGGAGAATGATGCAGCGCCAACTGGCATCAACATGAACTCCTGCACATCGACGTTGTTATCTGCGTGCTCGCCACCGTTGATCACGTTCATCATCGGCACGGGAAGCACGCACGAGTTCGGACCTCCGAGATAGCGAAACAGTGGCATGCCTGCCTCTTCAGCTACGGCTTTCGCGGCGGCCAACGAGACTCCGAGGATGGCATTTGCCCCCAAGCGGGATTTGTTCTCAGTGCCATCAAGCTGACAGAGCCTGCGGTCCAAGTCGCGCTGATCCGCGGCATCGAATCCCAACATCGCGTCGGTGATTTCGCCATTCACAAAACTGACGGCGTTACTGACGCCCTTGCCAAGGAATCTCTGCGGATCTCCGTCACGCAGTTCGGCAGCTTCGAACGCACCAGTAGAGGCTCCAGAAGGAACCGCTGCTCGACCCACGGCACCTGAGTCGAGTTGAACTTCTACCTCAACTGTTGGGTTACCTCGAGAATCCAGAATCTCCCGGCCGATGATGTCTTCGATAGTGCTCACGATGCTCCCAATATGTGGCCGAAGCCTTTGATCTGCGCTGTTCTTAGCGTTCAGTTTGTCCGAGTCTAAAGTCTCGGCCCAAGGTAGCTAACCAGCCTATCTTCCCGGTCGAAGCCGCTCAGGGATTACAGGTTGGAACGAATGAGTTCAGCGAATGCTGCGGCACCATCGGGCCGCAGGTGGGTGCCATCGTTCGCAAACCACTCCGGGTGTTGGCTTGCCAGCCCATACCAGTCGACTAACACAGCATTCGGGTGACGGTCTGCTGCCGCAGCAAGGCGCTGATTGACCAGTTCCTGCCAAGGTCTGCCTACCTTGGCATTGACCAGCACCACCTTGCGGTCCCCCGCAACATTGAACAACTGATCCATATCTTCATCGCTGAAGGTACCGTTCGTGCCAGCGTGAACCACCAACGTGCTCGGGATCAGTCCTTCTCGTTCGTACCACCCCACCACGCCAAGAAGATCGTTGAACTGTCGGCCTACCTTGGCATCAATTCGAACTCCCGGAATTGCAGCACTGACCGACGGAGACGCTCCAAGGAGGACCGAATCTCCAACGGCTACCACGTTCGCCAATGCGGCCGGGTCCGCAACGGGTTCAGTAACTGGCGGCGGGGCCACTCCCGTTGGATTTGAGCCCAACGCAGTAGTTGTAGGAGCGCTAGCAGTTGTAGGTGTACCCGGAATTGTCGAAGCAGTTGGGATGGTAGAGGGACCTGCTGAGGCCGCTGCAGCCTCGGTCCTGCTGCCCGCTTGACTGCTGGGACGGGAGGCGCCTGCTACGGGCGAGCCAGGGTCATTCAACGCTGGTGCAGCGAGCGCCGCAAGCTCAAGCTCATCGCGCTGACTGCTCGAACTGGCTGCACGCAAACCAACGGTGAGCATCACTAACAACAACAAGAACGTGGTTCCAATGGTCATACCGCGACGCAGCAACCTTGTTCGCTGGGGCCCTGAACTGCCCTTGAGATCACGCCACCAGTGGTTCAAAACACCATTGCGAACTGGTACTTCTACGAATCGGTAAGAAAGCTCTGCAGCCCCAAAGGTGAGCACCATCCGAAGCACAAACACCGGAAAACCCGTGAATGGCACATCTAGTTCTGGCCGGGTGACTAAAAAGATCGGCCAATGCCACAGGTAGATGGCATACGAACGCAACCCAATCCAGACCAAGGGGGGCCAAGCCAAGAACTTCGAGAGTTTGGCTGCAGGATGCACGAGCACTGCGATGACCACAATGCACGCAATATCGAGCGCCAAAAACCCGCCGCGGTAGATAAAGGGATCAAACTCATTGACCCGAAGGAGGAACCAAGCGATCACCACTAACCCGAGCACACCGGCAGTATCGAGCACGCGTGCTGCGCTGCGAGCAGCCGGAATTCGCGAGCGCCACGGAGCCCAACTCAACGCGAGTACAGCACCAACGAGTAGCCCGGCTATCCGGGTGTCTGTGCCGTAGTACACGCGAGACGGGTCGGTATAGGGCTCAAACAACAGCGCCATCTCAATCGTGGAGGCGAGGGCCAGGATAATGATTCCTAGGCGGGCTTTGCCCTTGCCGAACTTGAGCAAAACCAAGGCAAAAATTGGAGGAAACAACAGGTAAAACTGTTCCTCTACTGCAAGCGACCACAAGTGTCGCAGCATCGGCGGGCGACCAGCTTGGGCAAAGTATGACTCGTCGAGGTAGATATCCCACCAGTTGCTCACATAGGCCAAAGCAGCGAGTACATCGCCACCCATCCGGCCTGCTGCATCGGTGTACACCAGAATCGCAGCCGCCGAGACCACGGCTAACAGCAGGTACAAGGCAGGCAGCAGACGGCGTGCTCGGCGAATCCAGAACTGCTTCAGATCGATCTGGCCCTTAGTCATGCGTTCTTCTGTGAGCAACGTGGTGATCAAGAAGCCGCTGATCACGAAGAAGACCTCTACCCCCAAAAACCCTCCGGGGATCAGAACGAAGTCAGCATGATAAAAAAC
>CANJEC010000021.1 GCA_947473395.1 Actinomycetota bacterium
CAACAAAACCAGATTTGCAGATCTACGCACGGTGCCCCAAACAGGCTCTACGAACGCCGACATGAAAGTGTTGCTCAGTTCGGCGGGTACTGCAGGGACAATGCAGGAACCCCTTCAAACTAGACCGATTGTTCTGCTTGCTGATCATCAAACGGCTGGCAGGGGAAGGCTGAGCCGTCAATGGCAGGCGCCAGCGGGGTCCTCGCTGCTGATGACGATCGGTCTGCCGCTAGCTGATTTCCCACCAGAACATCTGACGCTGCTCACCACGTGTTTGGCGCTAGCCGTCACTGACGCAACTCAGAGACTTGGTATTGAGCAGGTGAGCATCAAGTGGCCCAATGACCTGGTGTGTGATTCTGCGGTAGTGAGGGAGACAGTGAGCGAAGCCTTGAGCGAGCCCAGCGCTAACAGATCCAAGGAGGCTCCGAGCTACTTCAAGCTCGGCGGAATTCTCGCCGAGTTGCATCAGATTCCCGGGGTGGGGGACTGCGCTTTGCTGGGCCTCGGCCTGAATGTGAATTGGCCTGAACTGCCAACGGAACTTGTTGGGATTGCCTCTTCCCTGAACAAAATTCTTGGTCATGAGATTGACCGTGAGCAACTGCTGATTGAGCTGTTGACGGCCCTAGACACAAAGTGGTTGCCCGAGCTGCAAAATCCCGAGGGCGACCAGTCAGTCCTCTTTCAGGCTTATCGAACCCGTTCAGCCACCATTGGCACTCGCGTGCGAGTTGAACTTCCCCAGGGTGAACTAGTCGGAATGGCAACTGATATTGCAGCAGATGGTGCGCTCCTGCTCTGTGATGACTCCGGTGACGAACACGTGGTGACCGTGGGCGATGTGGTGCACCTCCGGCCGGAGCGCTGAGGAGCGCTAAAGAAGGAAGAGTGCAGATCCTTCGCAGTCAGGGGTCGATCAGTAAGCGGTACTGATTGTCGAAGCAAGCCTGAGCAAACTCGGTGATCGGTTTGTGAGTAGGTAGCTCTCGCTGGTCCAGTCGGTGAGCCGGTTGGATCTGTCTGGTCGTGGAGACCAGAAACAGTTCTTCGGCACGTTGCAGTTCAGAGAACGCAATCGGTGTTTGCTTCGCTGGATGTCCAGCAACTGCGAGAGCCTCGAGGAGAAGCTCACGCGTCACCCCTGAACGGCACCCCGAATCTAGGGGAGGGGTATGAAGGTTCCCATCGAGAACCACAAAGACATTGCTCATTGCGCCGCTGCAGAGTTGCCCCTGAAGATTTCCGAGCAGCACTTCGGCAGTTTCTGGATGTGCCGCAAGCAGCGCTGAATTTGTCGAATACCACGAGGTTTTGAGCCCTGCTAGAGCGGAGGCTGGATCGACTTGGTACGCACTACTGCTGACAGCGATGGGTGACCGCTGAACCGTCATTGCGGAAGCAGCAAGGGTGAGGCTGTTCGAGTAGGTGATTCGCAAGCGTCCCGGGGCCGTGCCCCAGGCCTTGCAGGTTTCTTCAATGGCGAGCAGCAGTTCCTTCTCGGCGATCGGTTCCAGGTGCAGCAGATCGGCGGCACTGCGGAGTCGCCGCAGGTGCCGAGTAAGGGCAAACGGCTGGCCGTTTCGGAGTTCAAGCGTCTCGAAAACGGCGATGTCACCGCTCATGACAGCGCTGTTCCCGCAGCCACCTGAAGCAGGTGTCTCGCCTTGAGTTCGGTTTCTTGCCACTCTCCGATCGGGTCTGAGTCATAGGTGATGGCTCCGCCTGTCCCAAAGTGTAAAGAACCGTCCTCAATCCAAAATGTTCGAATGGCGACATTCAGATCGCCAATCGTTCGGTCCGCATCGACCCATCCGACTGCCCCGCAGTAAATCCCGCGGCTGCCTGGCTCTAGGCGCGCAATGGACTCGAGCGCAGCCAACTTTGGTGCACCCGTCACCGAGCCGGGTGGAAAGGTGGCTTCAATTGCCTCTGACCATCCAAGGCCCTCACGCAGGGTTCCCTCAACGGTGCTGACCAGATGAAACAGCCCCGGGTGTTGTTCCACGTTGAGCAGGCTGGGGACAGTGACTGACCCCCACTCGCAGACTCGACCAAGGTCGTTACGGACAAGGTCAACAATCATGATGTTTTCGGCACGGTCTTTGGCGAGAAATCCATCTGCCGTAGCGGCTGTGCCTTTGATGGGAGATGACCAGACTCTTCGGCCGTCGCGGGACAAGAATCGCTCGGGTGAGGCGCTCGCCACTTGCACCCCGTGAGCTGGCAGACGCACAACAGCCGAGAACGGTGCGGGGTTTCCCAGTGCAAGCGCAGCGCCTAGAGCTGCAATGTCTTGTGATGAGTCCTGTGGCTGCTGGTTAGGCACAGGCATTTCTGCGCGCAGATGTCGTGTCAGGTTGACTTGGTAGACGTCGCCATTTGCGATCTCTTGGCGAACGGTTTCTACGCCCGCTACAAACCCCGTTTGGCTCAGGCTGCTTGTCCATGAGCGGGGGTCCGGGCCGCTCCATGGCAGTCCGGGCCAAGGACGTGCTGCGCGTACTGACCCAAATCGGGCGCAAGTGGGCGATCCCTCAAAGGGTAGGATTACTGCCCAAAATCCATGTGAGTCAAGGGCCGAAAGGTCAGAGGTGACGTCCACTAGGTCGGTGCAGAGGCGCCCGCCCAGCACAGCTAGCGGCTCGGCATGGCCCTGCCGGCGAAAGGTGGATGCGGAAGTCACGATCTTGTCATCCTACGACTTGGATTTTCGCCAACGAAGTCCAGAGACATCAAACCGTTACCTGAAAGTTTGCGCAGAATTGCCTCAGAACCTGCGGGGTTCAAGCTCAGACTGGTACTTGCGGGCTGATACGTTCCTTGGGTGCCCGCAGTGAGATCTCCTAAGCCGCATCGGAGTTGGACCCAGCGGGCCCTGCTCACCATGAATGTGTTTGTGATTTTTGCCTGCCTTATGAGCGCTTTGGCATTGACACGGTTGCGATCAACGATTGAGAACGTGCCGGTAGTGGACATTGGGTCTGCCCTAGCTCCGACCGCAGAAGTTACCGAGCCACGCAACTTCTTGATTATTGGCACAGATTCCGCCGCCGGTCTTGCCGATGATGACCCCGTGTTGAACAAGCGCTCGACTGGTGGCCAACTCGCAGACGTCATCATGATCCTGCGGGTGGATCCTCGAGATAAGTCAGTTCGATTGCTGTCGATTCCTCGTGACAGTCGGGTTGCGGTCTCGCCGAGCGGAAAGATGGAGCGCATCAATGCCGCCATGGGCGGAGTTGATGGTGAAGCCAACCTGGTACAAACCATCAAACGTAATTTTGGGATTCAGATCGACAATTACGTGCAGGTTGACTTCTTATCGTTCAGAGATCTTGTCGAGGTTCTCGGTGGCGTGCCGGTGTACTTCACAACTCCCGTTCGAGACGAGAATTCCGGCCTTGCCATCGATGAGCACGGCTGCAAACTGCTCGACCCAGTACAAGCCCTGTCCTATGCCAGGGCTCGGCACTTTTACTTCTACAAAGATGGCAAGTGGCGTCCCGATGGCACAGGCGATCTTGGGCGAATCAGTAGGCAGCAGGACTTTATTAAGCGGGCGCTGCGCCGTGCAGCAGACAAGGGCATGCGCAATCCAAACACTGCGCTGGGAGTGATCAACGCTGCGGCGAGCTCCGTGAAGATGGACTCAACCCTAGATGTGGGAACTCTGCTCTCGCTTGCTACGCAGTTTCAGAGTTTCAACCCAGATTCCCTGCAGTCCGTTCAGATTCCGACCTTTGCGGCGCCCCGAGGCGGCATTGCCTATCAAGATATTGACTGGGCTGCTGCCGAGCCGCTGCTCGTGCCCTTCCGAGGTGTGGCACCTGGAGCGATGCCAACGAAGCCACAAGTCATGGTTGACGTGGCTGCGCGCCCAGCACAGATGGATACAGCCACAGGAGCTGCAGCGCAGCTTGATACAGCCGGATTTGATGCCGAGGTGATTGAAGACCGCACTGCTGGCCCAGTAACTAAAATTCAGTACGGCCCACTTGGCAGGGACGCAGCCGTACTGCTCGCCGCACAGCTCAAAACGATCCCTCAGTTTGAGCGTAACGATGAGATCCAAGGTTATCGGGTGATCCTGACAGTTGGAACAGATTTCACGGGTGTGTCCGATACTGCGGTCCCGCTCGACTCGCTACCTGCAGATCAGTTGCCACCCGCAGATGCACCTGAACCGCCAGCAACCACGACCCCTGAGACTTCTTCGACTGCACTTCCGCTAGACAGTGAGGCAGTTGGTGAACCGGCACCAGATGAGGTCGTGGTACCGGGCGTGGTGCCGACGGACCCCGCAGCAGCAGCATTGTGCAGGTAGCCCTGCTGGAATTGGGCTGTCATGATGTGTGGTTGAGAGATGTTGGCAGAGTCACCAAAATCAATGTTCAGGCCGTAACCTGAGCTCCAGGTTCAACTTTTATTAGGGAGTTCATTTCATGGGTCGAAAGATTGCAGTTGTTGGTGCGGGGTATGTGGGTCTCACCACGGGCGCATGCCTGTCCCACCTTGGCCACGACGTGACCTGTATTGAATCCAATCCGGACAAGGTTGAACTGCTCTCGCAGGGTCGGATTCCCATTAGTGAACCTGGGTTGGCCGAAATTGTTGAAGAGGGCCTGAGCTCGAATCGGCTGCGTTTCACTCTGGACCGCGAAGCCGGTGTGAAGGACCGCGAATTTATCTTTCTCTGCGTTCCCACACCGCAGGATGAGGACGGCTCGGCAGACCTGTCCTACTTAGTTCAGGCAGCCTCTGAGCTCAAGCCGTATTTGCAGCCAGGCTCCATTGTCATCAACAAGTCCACCGTGCCGGTCGGGTCAACCCATGTGGTTGCAGACGCACTCGGCCGATCCGACGTGCATGTGGTTTCAAACCCTGAATTTCTTCGAGAAGGATCAGCGGTGGCTGACTTCTTAAAGCCCGAGCGAGTGGTGATCGGCGCCGATGATTCAGATGTCGCAGCCAGAGTCGCAGGCTTGCAGCTTCGGCGTTCGGCACCGCTTCTCGTAACCGACCCAGAATCTGCCGAACTCATCAAATATGCCTCGAACGCGTTCCTCGCAACAAAGATTAGTTACGCCAACTCGATTGCAGCGTTGGCCGAAGCTGTTGGCGCAGACATGGATGACGTAGTCATTGGCATGGGCCTTGATAGCCGGATTGGGTCAAGCTTTTTGCAGCCAGGACCGGGTTGGGGTGGCAGCTGTCTGCCGAAGGACACCAGTGCACTGATGTACACGGCTCAGTCGGTCGGGTACTCATTCAGCATGCTCGACGAAGTGGTCAAAGTGAATAACGCGCAGTTTGACCGCGTGGTTGAAAAGACTGAGCAGGTCATTGGCGGCAGTTTGGAAGGCATGACGATTGCTGTGTGGGGCCTGACCTTTAAGGCGGGGACCGATGACCTACGGGAGTCGCCCTCCCTCGAGGTGATCAGCAGGCTCAGAGCCAAGGGCGCCAAAATTCGCGGTTATGACCCCGAGGTGAAAGGTTCATCCCCAATTCTTGAGGGCATCGAGATTGCAGTCGATCCCTACAAATGCTGCACGGACGCAGATGCACTTGTGGTCCTCACCGAATGGCCAGAGTTCTCAACTCTGGATTTGGACCGGGTAGTTCAGGAACTGAGTTCGCCGCGAGTCGTGGACACACGAAACGTGCTCGACCGTGTGGCTCTTCGCCGGCGAGGCTTTGTCTACCGCGGTATTGGCAGAGTTTAAGAGCTGCGGTAAATCGGGCCGAACCCTGTTGGCTTCGCAGTTCGCCTCGTCAAAGGACGAAACCCTTGCAACCACGCGCGCGAGACTCATGTGATGTCCGAGACGCCACGTGTGGCCATCACGCTCACACAATGCTGGCACCAGGTGCCTGGAGGTACCGCTACTTCCGTTCAGCGACTTGTTGATGCCCTCAGTCGGACTCATCAGATCCAGATGGTGGGCGTGGGTGCTCGGGGCGATCTGCGCAGGCCAGCAACCTGGCTGAAGCCAGCTCCTCCGACGGATTGGAAACCGCCTATTGAAATTCTGCGGATGCCTTTGCCGGTGCCCGTTCTCTACGACGCATGGACTGCAAGCGACTGGCCAAAAATTGCTCGCTGCACCGGGGATATTGACCTGATTCACCTGACCGTTCCGATTCGTCCCCCGGTTGAGAAAACCCCCTTTGTTGCAACGGTGCATGATCTCTTTGCGTTGACTCGGCCAGAACTCATGACGAGCCGCGGAGCCAAACTCATGCGCACCGGTGTAGAGAACATTTTCGAGCGGGCCGAGCGCGTCATGGTGCCCTCGCAGTGTGTTGCCGATGATTGCGTAGCAGCAGGCTTTGACCCCGGACGCCTGCGCGTTGTTCCTTGGGGTGTGACCCCGGTTGAACTCACAGCTGAGAGCGTCGAAGAGGTTCGGGCGCGCTACGGGCTTCCGGATCGGTATGTGCTCTTCGTGGGAACTATTGAGCCTCGCAAGAATCTGACAACTCTGATTCAAGCAATGCAGAAACTGGCGGAGCCAGATCTAGCCTTGGTCTTGGTGGGCCCAAGCGGATGGGGCGAGGCACTCGGGCCTTTGCATGGAGATGGGACTGATTCGCTTGCCTTTGACGTCATGCAACTTGGGTTTCTGCCCGAAGAAGACCTCGCTGCGCTAGAACGCGGTGCTGTGGCTTTTTGCTTTCCGTCGCTAGCCGAAGGGTTCGGTCTGCCAGTACTAGAGGCCATGTCTGCGGGAGCAGCCGTTGTGACTTCTTTGGGTACTGCCACAGCCGAGGTGGCCGGTGACGGTGCGCTGCTGATCGATCCGCTCAGTGTCACCGACCTAGCTACAGCTATCGCGTCGCTGCTGAGCGCTGCAGGTTTCGCCGCGGAGTTGCGTGAGCGGGGGCGGAAGCGTTCTCTGATGTTCACCTGGCAGCGCTCAGCAGAGCTAACCCAAGAGGTCTACCGAGAGGTCCTCGAGTGAGCCCATTGAACACTCAGGCAAACTCTGAGCGAACCAGAGTCCTTATCAATCTGACTTGGTTAGTTCCTGGCGTAGTGGGCGGGAGCGAGGAGTCGACCACCGACGCGCTCCGGGCGCTAGCTGCAGATCTGCCGGCCGACCTAGAGATTCATCTGGCCGTACTCCAGCCATTTGTAAGTGCCCACGCTGATCTTGTCGAGAGCTTTTGCTGTCACGTACTTGCTGCTACTGGGAGCAACAAATTTGCACGCGTCCTAGCCGAGCAGACTTGGTTGGCTCGCCTGAGCCGAAAGATCGATGCGCAGGTTGTGCACCATGCTGGGGGAGTAGTCCCACTTCTTCACCCGGGGCGAGTTGTCCTGACGATTCATGATCTGCAACCACTTGACATGTCGCAGAACTTCTCAACCACAAAGCGGCTGTACTTGCGACTCATGCTGGGTCGCTCAGCCAAGGCAGCAGATGTGATTTGTGTTCCGAGTGCGTTTACTTCTGGTCGAGTCATGGCGCTTTTGGGAGTAGACCGCGAGCGAATTCGAATCGTGCCGTGGTGTCTCAAAGTGGGGCCGGATGTAGCCGACGCCATCACCCACTCCACCACTCACTCCACCACTCACTCCATCACGTACTCCGAGCAGTCAGACTCGCTCGAACAGAGCTCAGTTAGGGCGAAGCTTGAACAACGCGGGTCCCCATATTTTTTGTATCCGGCAGTGACTTACCCGCACAAGAATCATCTGATGCTGCTTGAGGCATTCGCTTTGCTCAGGCAGTCATACCCTCAGGCATCCCTCGTGCTGACCGGTGCCGCCGGGTCAATGGAAGAGTCGGTGCAGAAGCGAATTCGCCAGCTTGGCCTGTCCGAGTCTGTGCAGCGAACTGGCCGAGTCAGTGCGGCTGAACTCGATGACCTCTACGCAGGTGCCAGCGCCGTGGTGCTGCCGAGCTTGTACGAGGGGTTTGGTTTGCCAGCCCTTGAAGCAATGGCCCGGGGCTGTCTAGTCATTGGGTCCGACCGAGGTTCGCTCCCAGAGGTCTTAGCAGCGCAGGACCTAGTCGATGCCGAGGATCTGACAGCGTGGGCTGCCGCAATGCAGGCTGTACTGGTGCTGAGTGACTCCCAACGGGCTAAGCGAAGAGAGGCCGGCCTGAGCCGCGCAGCCGCCTTTAGCCCGGCTAGAACTGCAGCAGCATTGTGTGATTCCTATCGTTCAGTTGGGGTGGCTAGTGAGCGCTCTGCACCCGGAGAAGCCAGCCATGACCACTAAGCCGATGGACTTGCTCATCCTGTGCCCGCATTTTGCCCCCGACCTTGCGCCCACAGGTGAAGTCATGACATCGATTGTCACTGCTCTAGCGGAGCGAGGCCATCGCCTGCACGTGATTACTGCTCTGCCTTGGTATCGCGATCACGCAGTCGAGCCCGGATGGGGTGGGCGTCCTTGGAGGACCGAGAGAACTACTTGGGGAAAGATCACTCGCCTGCACCCGTTCCCAACCGATAAGACCAACATTCCAGCTAGGGCAGTTGCCTTCGGTGGCTTTACATCCATGGCAACGGTCGCAGCGCTGTTGCATCGAAAACGACCAGACGCCGTCATGGTGATGTCCCCGCCGCTACCGCTGGGGATTTCTGGCTGGCTTGCAGCGAGCACGCGGCGGGCGCCGTTTGTGTTCAACATTCAAGATGTGTTCCCCGATGTTGCGGTTGAACTTGGAGCCATAACCAACCCCCATGTGATTGCCGTCGCATCTTGGCTTGAGAGGTTTTTGTACAAGCGTTCGCAAGCCATCACTGTCTTGTCTGAAGACCTTCGTTCGAATGTCGCGAACAAGCTGCAGGGCAACCGACCCGAACGCGTTCACGTCATTGCGAACTTCGTTGACACCGACCGGGTTCAACCCAGCAAACGCGAAAACTCGTATCGGGCTGAGTACGGTCTCTCGGGCAAAACTGTGGTGCTCTATGCAGGCAACGTGGGTATGTCGCAGTCGCTTGACCTGATGGTCGAGGCGGCTCGTCGACACCAAGATCGCAGTGATCTGGTTTTTGTCATCAATGGTGGTGGGTCCTCGCTGCAGGACCTTGAGAGATCAGCTGCCGGGCTAGAGAACCTGAAGTTCATTCCGATGCAGCCACGCGAGCGACTTGCCGAGTTGCTCGCTGCGGGCGACCTGCATGTGGTGCCCCTCAAGCGCGGTTTGGCTCGATCGAGTGTGCCCTCGAAGCTGTACTCAATTCTTGCAGCTGCTCGGCCCGTCCTAGCGAGTGTTGATGCTGGTACAGAAGTAGCCGAAACCATTCGGCTAGCGGGCGCCGGACGAGCAGTAGATCCTGAAGACCAAGATGCCTTCTGTTTCGCCCTTGACGAGATGTTGTCAGACCCTGCTGCTCTGTCGCGTATGGGTGCCAATGGCCGAGCGTTTGTTGAGGGGTGGGTGTCGCCAGCGGCGGTAGGCGCTGCTTACGAGAAGCTTTTTGAGCAACTTCGCTCCTCCTGAGCCTCATCCCCGAGTTGTATCTGGCTCCACAAGTTCGGGTTTTCCTGAGTTCTTGCGCTGAGAGTTCAGCACAGTGGGCCGCTGCGACTAGCTTGTAAAGCCGTATGGGTAAGGCCTCTTCTTCAAAGAAAATCAAGCGCGTCCAACAAGCAGGTGTGAGCCGTGCTCCAGGGCAGCGTCGCAACCTAGGATTTCCGGCGTTAGTCGTCGGGATCATTGTCGTGGGGTTGGCGATGGTGTTCTTTGCACGCAGCCAAATAGTTGAGAAGGTGGGTGAGGCACCCGCGGTTGATCAAGACAAGTGGTACTCGGCCTACGGCCTAGACATCTGCGGTGTGTACCAGGACAACCCTGTGGCAATTGGCCCCGATGAGACCGGCATCACCCCTACAACTGATGGGCTCATCCAAATCGCACCCTTCGTCGAGTCCGCTGCGGGCAAGAACGCTCAGTTCGGTCTGTTCGCCGATCAGATTGGGCTCAAGCTGAGCAACGGAGAGCTGACCCTTGCCGATGGCACCACCAAGAAGAACGGTGACACCTGTACTACTGAGGATGGCAAGGAGACTGAGGGCGAAGTCGTCATGTACGTCTGGCCACCACAGGCAACCGATGCCACCAAGCCAGAGACGGTGACTACAGATCTTGATTCGCAGCGCTTCACCGAGGATGGCCAAGCGTTCGTGGTTGCGTTCGTGCCGAAGGGCACCGAGCCCAAGCTGCCACCTTCGTTAGAGTCCCTGCAGAATGCAAGCCATACACCCGCTACACCGACCACTGCTACTCCAGCAGAGTCCACCACGACCACCCTCGCAGAGGGCGGCTCTGGCACGGTAGAGGAATCGACGACCACGACTGTGGCTGGCGGCTAAGGAGACCCATGCTGGCCGTTGTTTTGGTAGGAGGATTCGGAACCCGCCTCCGCCCGCTTACCTTGACCAAACCAAAGCAGATGTTGCCCGTGGGATCGGTGACGATGCTTGAGCGCGTGGTAGGCAAGCTCGCAGATGCCGGAGTCACCCAGGTGGTTCTCTCACTCGGGTACCAGCCGGATGCCTTCATTGAAGAGTTCCCCGATGGAACCTGCGCTGGGGTCAGCATGCACTACGCAGTCGAACCGGAACCTCTAGATACTGCAGGTGCGATTCGCTTTGCCGCAACACATGCCGGAATCACCGAACGCTTCTTTGCGATCAATGGCGATGTGCTGACGGATCTGGATTTGGCTGGACTCTGGAAGGCGCATGATTCTTTTGGTGGCGAAGCAACGTTGGCGCTGACTCCTGTTGAGGATCCTTCGCGCTACGGCGTCGTGCCGATCGATGAGGGTGGCCGGGTTGAGGCCTTTATCGAAAAGCCCGAAGCAGGCACCGCTCCGAGCAATTGGATCAACGCTGGCACCTACGTCTTGGAACCCGCTGTTCTCGACCGCATACCTGCCGGTAGCAGAGTGTCCATCGAACGTGAAACCTTTCCCGCCATCGTGGCTGATCGTGCCCTCTTTGGGATGCATTCCGATGCCTATTGGATTGATGCAGGAACCCCCGAGGCTTACCTGCAAGCGCACCTCGACCTCATTGACGGAGTTCGTGGCGAGCCCGAACCCTGTACCTCGACCTCCGCAACTGTTCATCCGGACGCAGTAGTGACCCGATCTGTTCTAGGACCCGGCGTGAACATCGAAGCCGGTGCACAGGTAGTGGATTCAGTGGTGATGAGAAATTCTCGAGTAGGTGCCGGGGAACGGATTTCTCGGTCGATTCTGGGCGGCGCTTCTTCCGTCGGAGAATCCTCCCGCCTGAGCGAACTGACCATTGTTGGTTTTTCTCAAGCCGTCGCGGCTGGAACGGAGTCGGTGGGCCAGCGATTCCCGTCGGCAGAGAATTGGTGAGTATGTCAACTAGTGGGGGCACGCAATGAAAGCATTGGTAACGGGTGGCGCTGGATTCATTGGCTCCAACTTGGTGGACCGACTGTTGGCCGAGGGCCACAGCGTAGAGGTCGTGGACAATCTCTCTACTGGCAAGCTGGCCAACCTTTCTGAAGCGCGTGCGAATCGCGACCACGATTTTTCCTTTCATCAGATCGACATCTGCGACCCATCAGTTGCCGAGGTGATAGAGCGCAGCAAACCCGAGGTGGTGTTTCATCTCGCCGCCCAAATCGATGTTCGAGTCTCGGTTCTTGACCCAAGTCTTGATGCCCGAGTCAATATCTTGGGTTCGCTCAACGTCATCGAGGGTGCCCGCCGAGCTGGCACTCGGAAGTTGGTCTTTGCTTCATCTGGAGGGACGATCTACGGGGTGGTTGATCCCGAGGACTTGCCCGTGACAGAGGGTCATAGCCAACACCCGGTTGCCCCCTATGGGGTATCAAAAAAGGTCGTCACCGATTACCTCTACGCATTCCGGGAACTGCACCAGATGGAGTACACCTCGCTGGCGCTAGCAAATGTGTATGGCCCTCGCCAAGATCCGCACGGTGAAGCCGGAGTTGTGGCCATCTTTGCAGGACGGCTCCTGTCGGGCGAGAGTTGCACCATTTTTGGTGATGGCTCGCAGACTCGCGACTATGTCTACGTGGATGACGTCGTGGATGCCTTTGTTCGAGCCGCCGAGCGCGGAAGTGGACTGCTCTGCAACATCGGGACTGGAATCGAAACCTCGGTGACTGCGCTCTATGAGGCAATGGCCGTGAATGCTGGCGTTGCTACCAAGGCGGTGCTGGCACCCGCACGAGAGGGCGAGCTTCAACGCTCATCTCTTGATGCCACCCGAGCCAAGATGCACCTTGGATGGGAGCCGTTTACGGACGTTTCCACGGGCACTGCTGAGGTACTCGACTTTTTTAGGGTCCACTAGGGGCCAGATCACAACAGATTGCAGTCCGAAGCCCCCCGATCTGAGAGCGAGAAATGATGGAACGTTTTGCCAACAAGGTGGTGCTCATCACGGGTGCTGCGTCCGGAATTGGGCGGGCAACTGCCGAACGCTTAGCTGTCGAGGGGGCAACGCTGGCCCTGGTCGATATGAATTCGGATGGGCTTGATCAGACAGTGCAGACATGTCGGAGCAGCGGAGCGGAAGTGCTGTCGCTAGTTGGTGACATCTCCTCAGAGGCTTCTGTGGCAGAGATCATTGAGTCCACCGTGAATGAGTTTGGTCGGATAGATGTGTTGTGCAATATCGCTGGCATCTTGCAGTTCAAGGACTTCCGACTCACCACATTGGATGACTGGAACAGAATCATCGGCGTCAACCTGACGGGTACGTTCTTGATGTGTAGGGATGCACTTCCCCATCTGCTCGAGTCTCAGGGGAACATCGTCAACATGTCCTCGACTGCAAGCCTGGGTGGTCACCCTTGGACTGGTCCTTACTCTGCGTCCAAGGGCGGGATTCAGGCCATGTCTCTGGGGATCGCCGTTGAATTTGGAAAGATGGGTGTGCGCTGCAATTGCGTAGCGCCAGGGTCAATCCTTACTCCGATACAGGATGCATTCGAACTGCCAGAGGGTGCTGATCCAAAACTGCTTCACCGCATCATGCCGTTGGACAAGATGCGAGGTCCCGAACAGATTGCCTCGGCCGTGGCCTATCTTGGCTCTGATGACGCTGCACATGTCAACGGTACGGTTCTGAAGGTGGACGGAGGAACTCTCGCATGAAGTTCCCAGAAGTGAAAGGTTGCAGCGTGTCTAGGTCAGCCGGGGTGACGGCATGAAGTTCTCTCTAGCGTTGCCGATGCTGCCGCCACATCATTTTATTCCTCTAGCTCAAGCCGCCGAAGCTGCAGGGTACGGCTCGATTGCCGTACCCGAGTCGGTGTTCTTTCCCGAGGAAGTCTCGGCGGAGTATCCCTACAGCAGCGATGGTGGAAGGTTCTGGGCAGCGGAGACACCGTTCTTAGATCCCTTTGTCGCAATCCCTGCAATGGCAGCAGTTACGGAGCGCATTTCCTTCTTCACCAATGTCCTGAAACTCGGAATACGAGACCCTCTGCTTGTAGCTAAAACAGTCTCTTCGATTGCAGCGCTTGCAGATGGTCGGCTTGGTCTAGGAGTCGGACTCTCTTGGATTCCAGAGGAGTTCGAGTGGCTCGGCAAAGACATGCGGACCCGTGGAGCGCGTACGAACGAGGCCATCGAGATTATCCGTCTGGTGTGCACCGGAGAGTTTGTTGAGTTTCACGGAAAGCACTACGAGTTTGGCCGCCTCATGGTGCGCCCGGTTCCCACGCTGCCAATCCCTATCTACGTTGGTGGATTGTCTGAACCCGGACTGAAACGCGCCGCTCGGCTAGCGGACGGGTGGATCTCGGTTGCGAATACTTCGGCAGAGGTGGCCGAAGTGCTGCCAAGGTTGACTGAGCTTCGAGCCGAATATGGGCGATCAGATGTTCCATTCGAAATCAAAGCGCTCTGCACAGATGTGTTTGATCAGGCGGGGTTCGAGCGCATGGCTGAGATGGGCGTGACCGAGGCAATGGTGTGCCCTTGGTATTTCCGACCCGGCGATACTTCAGCACTCGAGCAGCAGCTTGACTCAGTTGCTTGGTTCGGCGAGGACTTCGTCAGCAAGCTCAGCGACTGAGTGGTTGCTGACCAAGCGGGTTCGCGTTAGCGGAACAGGTCCTCTTGTGGGGAGCGGACGAGGTTCTCTGCAACGCCAACCCGGGAGCCGCCGAGTTGAAATGCCGTTTCATCGACGCCGCGAACGATTGCTACTGGTATGCCCGTGGACTTGCCCATGACAAGCTCTGCAGCACCGGCAATCTCATCAACAATTGCAACCTCGGTTACTTGTAACTCGCGGCCGTAGGTGTCTTGGGTGCCCCTCAAGTCGAGAACCGGAAGGATTCCTGCGGCTCCAATCGCAACATCTGTCACGCCGCGCCTCCAGGGGCGACCAAAGGTGTCAGAGATCACCACAGCTACTTCAACCCCGATTAATCCCTTGATGCCGTCCCGTATGCGCCGGGCGGATCGGTCTGGGTCGACGGGTAGCAGTGCTGCTTGGCCGCGGGCTACGTTCGAAAGGTCAATTCCTGCGTTGGCACAGACAAAGCCGTGACGGGTTTCGCTGATGATTAAGTCACCGCGGCGCCGCAGGATTCGAACTGACTCCTGCTCGACGAGCGGCTTGTGGCTCAGTGGGTCCTCTGGGTCAACCTGCGCCATTGCCCCCTCGGCTTTGGACACAATCTTTTGCGTGACTACGAGCACATCGTGGTGTTCAATCTGTCCGCCAGACTCGGCCACTGCGCCACAAATCAGTGCGGCAAGGTCACTGGCGCGAACAATCTCCGGCATGCCTTCCACAGGAATCAACTGGATTGGTTTCATCTCGTGCAGTTCCTCATCTACTGATGATTGCGTCAATGCAGCTTGTGGCCAACTCGCCCGCTGTAGCGCGATCTGTCATGACCGTAGGTGCCACGATGCATCGCATGCCCGCCGCCTCGACCTGATCTGCGAGGTGCTTATCGACAGTATCGATGACGAGTGTCGAGGCGAACTCGGCGTAGTAGCGGGCAATGCCCACCACAGATACTTCATGGCCAAGCTCTCGTAATAGGCGATCAGCAGGCCCTTTGAGCGCTGCTCCTCCAACAATGGGGCTAATGGCAACGGTCCGCTCTCTTGCAGCCGTGACTGCTGAGCGGACACCTTGAACTGCAAGCACTGGGTCAATCGAGACGATGGGGTTTGAGGGAGCAATGCAGATGAGGTCGGCCTGGGCGAGCGAGGACAGCACCTCAGGGCCAGGCTGCGCTGCATCTGCACCGGCAAAGCGAATCTGACTGACCGCAACTTCGTGGTGTTCGCGAACGAAGTATTCCTGAAAGCTCAGTTCCCGCCCATCTGCGGTTCGCACTTCCGTGCTCAGAGCATCATCAGTCACTGGCAGTAGTTTGAGTTCAAGTCCCCAGGTGTTGCAGATTTCGGCAGTGACCTGAGTCAAGGTGGCTCCAGCCCGGCGACGAGAGGTGCGGTACAGGTGTGTGCCAAGGTCGCGGTCGCCTAGGGCAAACCATCCCGCTGCATCGTTGCCGGCCGCATCGGTTTGTAAAATCCCGTTGCTCGCGGCGTAGCTGCGGACCTGCTCAATCGCATGCCAAGTTTCGCCGACTAGTCCCCAGCCAGTTGCCGGGTTGACTGCCTCAGCCAAGGTGTAGGTGATGGTGTCGATATCAGGACTCACCATCAGGCCGTGCAGCACGGTGTCGTCTCCGACGTTGACAATTGCTGTGACTTGAGACTGGTCCACCACGGTAATGAGGCCACGCAAAAACTTGGCCGCACCAACTCCACCCGCCAGAACTGCAACCTGAGTTGCCACAGGCAGTTAGCTAATCCCGCGGAGTTTGCCCGAGAGCAAGGCAAGGTCTGCATCAACCATCATTGTCACAAGATCCTCAAACCCCACGGTAGGGGTCCATCCCAAAACCTTTTCTGCCTTGGCCGGATCACCCACAAGCAGTTCAACCTCGGCCGGGCGGTAGAAAGCCTCATCGATGACTACAAACTCCTCGTAGTCCAAGCCAAGGTGACCAAAGGCAACCTCGCAGAACCTGCGGACAGATTGCGTGTCTCCTGTAGCTACCACGTAGTCGTCGGGCGTATCCTGTTGCAGCATGAGCCACATTGCTCGCACGTAATCCCCAGCGAATCCCCAGTCGCGTTTGGCCTCAAGATTGCCAAGGCGAAGCTCAGTAGCTTGCCCGAGCTTGATCTTGGCCACGGTATTGGAGATCTTGCGGGTCACAAATTCAAGGCCTCGGCGAGGGGACTCGTGATTGAACAGGATTCCGCTTGAGGCGTGCAGGTCGTAGCTTTCGCGGTAATTCACGGTGATCCAGTGGCCGTACATCTTGGCTACTCCGTAGGGAGAGCGCGGGTAGAAGGGGGTATCTTCAGACTGCGGAACCTCGACTACCTTGCCGAACATTTCCGAAGAAGAGGCCTGATAGAAACGGATTCCAGGGTCTGCGATTCTGATGGCATCCATCAGGCGGGTCACGCCAAGACCGGTGACATCGCCGGTGAGCACTGGCTGGCTAAAGCTGGTTTGCACAAAGCTCTGAGCCGCCAAGTTGTAGACCTCATCCGGGCGGTGCGTGCGGAGCAGGTCAATCATGCTGGCCTGATCGAGCAGGTCGCCGGGCACGG
>CANJEC010000022.1 GCA_947473395.1 Actinomycetota bacterium
AATGGTAACGTCCGGTCCCTGAGTTCTCGTAACTCATTGTGGACCACCTAGGTGGCCTACTCGCAAGGCCCTCGTAGCTCAGGGGATAGAGCATCGCCCTCCGGAGGCGTGTGCGCAGGTTCGAATCCTGCCGAGGGCACAAATATCTGAAGCTGGATTGATCCTCAAGAATTCCTTCTTGCTGCCCGATCCATATGGGATGCACTCCCCTCAGCCCCCTGAAGGAATCGGTCAGCGGTCTGTCAGATCGAATGCCACCGCCCTCCTCGCCGTAGTCGTCATTAGCTTTGTAGCGCTGAGTTGTGCTGCCGCTCCGAGAAGCAGAGTTTCGGCGGGTACGGGGTCGGCCACGACCACGACCACGCCCCCTTCTGGAACCGAGACTGGGACTCCGGCGACTGTTCAGCCCATTACCTTTCCTGTCTCTGCCGGCGCGAGCTATAGCGACACCTTCGGTGCCCCACGCTCAGGTGGCCGCACCCATGAGGGGCAAGATCTTGTGAGCGCCAAAGGGACGCCGCTGCTAGCTGCTGTCAGCGGACGTATCACCCGCCTTCGCCATGACCTCAGCGGACTCTCCGGAAACTCACTAACGATTACCGCAGATGATGGCTGGAGTTATGTCTACATTCATCTCAACAACGATTCCCCGGGCACAGATGACTCTGCCAATCGATTTGAGTATGCATTCGCTTCTGGAATGGCACTCAATAAACGCGTGGCTGCAGGAGAGTTAGTTGGGTTTCTTGGGGACTCCGGCAATGCCGAGCAAACCGTTGCGCATCTGCACTTCGAGATCCATCAACCGGACGGAGCTGTTATCAACGCGTTTGCAAGCCTGCGAGCAGCGAGCACGGCACCTGCAATTCCTCGAACCTGGTAGGAACAGGAGTTAGGGGCAGGAGGTGCCTTCTGGTGGCACCCCTGGCTTCCAGCCTGGCTCGGTGGTTGTAGGTGCCGCAGGAGTTCCCGCAGCGGCAGGAGGGGCCGAGGCAACGGTGGAAGTAGTTGCAGTTTCGTCAGGTTCTGACACCCGCAAAAAATCAGCGCCAAGAGTGACCCGCACACTGCCGGAAGCCAACTTCTTGTCTTCTTTCAATTCTGGCGCTGCCGAGATCCAAGGAGCCACAAGTTCTGCCATTCGCTGTTGACCCTTGGGATAAGCAATCACCGTGCGAGGCACCGTCTTATCCGAGGGTTCCACTGCACCCTCGATGAAACCTCCCGTGACCAAAACAAAGCTCACTCGTCGAGCTTGGCCTTCTTTACCAGAGGCGTTCACTACGGTCACCGTCACCTCGTCTGCCGAGGGCGGCGGCGCGGTTGTCGTCGTTACTGCCGCTGCGACGGCTGTGCCACGAAACAGGTCGAGTACGGGCTGCGCTGCTGCATCATCAAGCAATACCACCGCAGCGCCGCCATCCGTGCGAAAAGGAACCACTGGCAGGCTGTGGGTCTGCAGGCGTTCGGGATCGAAGCTCGAGAATCTCTTTCCGAGACCGACGAGATCGCCCGTGCCTAGCGAATCATCAAGTTTGACTGAACCAAGTCCCGCATCAACAAGCGATTTCAACGTGCCCACGTTGTTCAGACCCAGAGTCTGTGCCTTGGCTAAAGCTGCCCGCGTGAGCAACTGTTGCCGAGTCATTCGTCCAAGATCACCTGTTGGGTCCGACACCCACTTCACTCCGTTATTCCACTCAAGATGCCTTGAACGGGCGAAGGCCAGTCCATTCTGGCCGTCAAGAACATGACAGCCCTTGACGCCAATTTCGAGCCCAGAATTGCCATCCCGAACGGGGTGATCGAAATACATCGGTACTCCGCCGATAGCTTCCACAAGGGACTGAAACCCCGAGAAGTCCACCTCTACAAAGTGATTGATGGGGATCCCTAAAGAATTTTGCACGGTGTCGACAACCGCTTGAGCAGACTGTGCATAGGCCGAATTGATGCGCTGTTTTGAGTCTTTGCCGGAGATCGGGACCCACAGGTCGCGCGGTACCGACAGCAGGTCAATCCGATCGCTGTCGGGGTCGATTCGAGCGATGAGCAAACTGTCTGCGCGCTGACCTGTTGGAGCATCCTTGCCCAGCATGCCGCCAGAGCCGGGATCTCCTTTTTCAATATCTGCCCGACTATCAGAACCCACAATGAGCACGTTCATTGGTTCGGTCGGGCTATTGACTTGGTCCAGGTTGAGATCAACTCGCTGGATCTTCGAGAAGCTCCACAGCCCCCAAGCCGCACCAGCGCCGAGTACAACTCCTATGAGCAGCAAGCCGGCTAGCGCAGCAGCGGCAATTCTTTTTGGTGTGGACCACCCACCAGAGCCTTTGGGGGTTCGTCGAACTACTCGATACTCACCGGTGTCTTCGGAATCAGGGTTCATCGGAGGAGGAGTCACAAAAAGAATCGCAGCAAACGGTCGAGACGCAACTCACGCAGAATTTGCTAGGAGTTGTCATCAAACTTGTCAATTATAGGTTAGTAGCTGCGCCCATTGCTTTGGTGAGACCCTCGGGCCGAGCAGGGAGATTCCTCAGCTTGGAGAAGCCCCCTCGGAGCGGTGCGGAGAGCCTTTAGCTGGATTTTGTTTCAACCTTTGGCTCACGTGGAAGCCCGAGCACCTTCTCACCGACGATATTGCGCTGAATCTGAGAGGTCCCGCCCCAGATCGTCTCTGATCGAGAGAAGAAGAACGACGAGATCATCAAGCTAACGGGGTAAGTAGGTCGACCTTCGCCACGAAGCGCCGCTGGCCACGAACCGCTCTGCGGACCACTCGTAGAGAGCATGGCCTCTGCACCCCAAATCTCTAGGGCAAGTTCCATTGCAACCTTGTGAGTCTCTGACCAGAACATCTTGTTGGTTGCACCAAGGACAGTGACACCCATATCTCGTTTTCCGCTGACGGTGGCAGTAAGCGAGCGCAGACCGTTGATCCGCATAATCTGAATCTTGGAGTAGTACAGCGCCAAACCCTGACGAATCACTGGGTCGTTGATCTTGCCGTTCTCGGTGGCCTTCTCAACCATCAGGCGGTATTCCTCCGCGAAGCGTCGATAACCAGTGGTTGCAGACATTCCTCGCTCAAAGCCAAGGGTGTCGTTGGCAACTTTCCAACCGTTATTCAAACCGCCGACAACGTTCTCAACGGGGCATCGAGCATCCGAGAAGAACACCTCGTTGAACTCATCGGTCCCATCTGGCTGCACGATGCCGCGCACCTCCACTCCGGGCTGTTTCATGGGCACCAAAAGGTACGAGATTCCAGCCTGCTTTTTCACATCAGGATCCGTCCGTGCAAGCACAAAGCAGTAATCAGCGAACTGTGCTTGCGTGGTCCAAACTTTTTGCCCGTTAATGACCCATTCGTCTCCGTCGAGCACGGCCGTGGTCTTTAATGAGGCAAGATCGGACCCTGAGTCGGGCTCGGAGAACCCTTGGCACCAGCTCATGGAGCCATCAAGGATCTTCGGTAGGAAGAACTTTTTCTGCTCCTCGGTTCCGTTCATCAAGATGGTGGGCCCAACGAGAGTGTCTCCAAAGAAATCGGCCCGCATCGGCGCCTTTGCCTTGGCGAACTCCTCGGCGAGCACAACGCCCTGCATGGTGGACAGATTCTTGCCACCGTATTCCTCGGGCCAAGTTGCGCAGATCCAACCACCCTCAAAAAGGGTCTTGGTCCACTCCAGATTCCAAGTGGCCTTCTCATCAGAAGTCATCTTGAATCCTGAATCAAACCAACCCTTGGGAAGGTTATCTTCGAGCCAAGCTCGGATTTCGATTCGGAACTCTTCGGCGTCGGCGGGATAAGTCAGGTCCATGCACTCAATATTGACCGATCGGTCAAGTGAGAGCCAGTCAGCAAGGTCGCCAGATTCTGCTGACCTAGGGTTCACCTATGAAACACAACGCAGACCGGCCGTTCGACCTGATTGTCTTTGGTGCCACAAGTTTTGTGGGGCAGATCCTGTGCAGGCATCTCGTAGAGCGTCACGGCACCACAGGAACGCTCAAATGGGCAATAGCCGGCCGTGATGCGGCAAAGCTCGACCGGGTTGCACAAGACACAGGGGCCGAGGTGCCACGCATCGAGGCCGACGCATCTGACAGCGAGGCACTCATGGAGCTAGCAGAATCTACCCGCGTGGTGGTTTCTACCGTTGGCCCCTATGCGCTGTACGGGTCCGAGTTGATTGCGGCAGTTGCCGCTGCCGGCACCGACTACTGCGACTTGACCGGAGAACCTCAGTGGATGCGGGCCATGATTGATACCCACGAGGCTGCTGCTCGCGTCAGTGGCGCTCGAATCGTGCATGCCTGCGGGTTTGATTCCATTCCTTCGGACCTAGGCGTATGGTTCACCCAGCAGCGATCCATAGAGCTATTCGATGCACCGTGCGATCACGTGGCGATGCGTGTGTACGCGATGAAGGGTGGAGCGAGCGGCGGGACCATCGCGTCAATGATGAACCTCATGGAAGAGGCCGCTTCTGACCCTGACCTGCGCAGGATGCTCGCTGATCCATATGCTCTAGCTCCGCAAGACCTGCGGTCAGGCGTTGAGCAGCATGAACTGACGGGTCCGGCCCATGATGCGGCTTCGGGTCAGTGGATTGCACCGTTCGTGATGGCAGGAGTCAATACCCGCGTTGTGCAGCGGACTCACGCATTGCTCGGTCGTCCTTGGGGACGGGAGTTTCGCTATGAGGAAGCCATGGTGATGGGCTCAGGAATTGCTGGCGGACTAAAAGCGGCGGGGCTATCGGCTGGAATCTTGGGCGGGATGGGACTCGCTGCTGTCTCCCCGACCCGCAAATTGCTCAACCGATTTGTCCTTCCTCAACCTGGCGAGGGCCCCACACTCAAGGCCCAGCTTGAAGGCTTTTTTGAGTTGCGGTTCTTTGGCCTCACGCAGACTGGTCGAGCGGTGCGAACCCAAGTGACTGGAGAGCGAGACCCTGGTTATGGATGCACCGCGCGCATGTTGGGCGAGGCTGCTGTGACGCTGCTCGACTTGGACCACGAAGATGTCGGCGGCGGATTCTGGACGCCCGCCACGGCACTCGGGGATCGCCTCATCGAACGTCTTGAAGCGCATGCTGGCCTGCGGTTCAACCTGCTTCTCTGACAAGGCTGCACCACCTTTGAGCGAGTACGTCAGCTAGCTAAAGCAAGCCAAGATGAACTCATCAAATGACGCCTCGTTGGCACAGACCTGAAGGTTGCCTTGGGAATCCCGACTGACATCAAGTGCAGGGCAGAAGAAGTCTGCAGTAGGCGTGAAGAAATGAGGAGAACCAATGACCCCTCGGTCTCTGCCACTGATGTAATCGTCAAGAACCCTCTGTTGATCAGCAGCACCAATCTGCACGCCAAACTCATTGGCCAAGCCATCAAGCACAACTGAGTCAGAAACATCAACGCCCTGTTCGAACAGGAGATCCCGCAGGCGCAGGCTTACCGCCTCACCCACTTTCGGGCCAACCCCGTAGGCCGCCAGCGCAAGAGTCAGCGCAGGCAGTGAGGAAACCGGAAACTTCTCTGCCTCAAACCCGACAAACAGGTCAGGGGCAAGCTGCTCTCGAATATCCACGATCTCCTCGGCTATGAAATCAGGGTCAAGGGGCTTTTCATTGACGACTTCAAGCGGCCAAGAACGCACCCAGAGCTGAACATCCTCGCGACCCATCTCTGCTCGACGCTCAACGAAGCGTCGCAGGCCAACATGAGTAAACGGGCAGCCAATATCTGCATACACCTCAATCATTTCAATCCCTCTCAGATTGGTACACCGACGGAACTCACCGTCACTGTGTTGTATAACCGCCATCCACGGCGATTGCTTGACCAGTAACAAAGCCAGCACCAGTTGAGCACAGCCAGATAACGCAGGCTGCGATTTCCTCGGGCTGGCCGAGTCGGCCTAGTGGATGAGCAGCGACTGTCCGTTCGATGAGTTCGGGTTGTTCCACCTTGATCCGTTGGATCATCTCTGTCTCGATGGCCCCAGGGCACACCGAGTTGACGCGGATACCGTCCGCAGCCAACTCAAGTGCTGCACTGCGCGTCAGGCCATTGACGCCATGTTTGCTCGCCACGTAAGCCGCCAAACCAGGAAAACCATTTAGACCAGCTATCGAAGCGCAATTGACGATTGCGCCCTGGCCTCCGGAATCCCTGATGGCAGGAATCTCTGCGCGCATGCACAAGAACACGCCGGTTAGGTTGACGGCCAGAGTCCTCTCCCAGTTCTGATCGGAACACAGCTCAATCGGCCCGGGGTCACCCTCGATACCCGCATTGTTGAACGCAAAATCTAGGCGTCCAAACCGGCTCATCGTGGCAGCTACCATTTCGGTTACAAGCTCTGCTTGAGAGACATCTGCGGGAATGAACAGCGCTCGGCCGCCAGCCTCTCGAATCTCATCAGCAACCAACCCGCCACGTTGCTCCTCGCTGTCGACCACGGCAACCGAAGCTCCCTCTGCAGCAAAGGCAAAGGCGGTTGCCCTACCAATTCCAGCCGCAGCACCCGTCACTAGTGCAACTTTCGCGTCCATTGCGCCCATATGTCATGCTCCGATTCTTAGGTGTTACGAAACTTTGCAGACTCGCGAGCACCACAAACAGTGCCAAAAGGCCCCTAGGACATCGGGCAAGGCAGAACACCTGCCTTGGCAGCTGCGATACTGGCTAGGACTCCAACAGAACCCGACACGCTGCCAGATCTGGGGGTTGAACTTGCGGGTAGATTGATGAAATGTCACTCGCCGAGGAACTCCTTGTTACTGCCTCTACCCGCTGGACGAGTCAGTGGAAGGAACTGAAGGCCGAGGTCATCGATACTGGCATTTGTACTGGGTGTGCGGGCTGTGTGATTTCCTGCCCGCACGATGTCATTGGCTACGACCATGAACAAGGCGGCTACAAGCCGTTCCATCTTGAGGACGAACTTGGTCCAGACGACTGCGGCCATGGCATAAAAGGCTGCACCAGTTGCACACGTGCATGTCCCAGATTTCGCCTCTGGGAAGGTCAAGCTGACGAGCATCTCTTTGCTCGGACCCGAAACGATGATGAGGTTGCTGGGATCTTTCAAGACATTTTGTTGACCCGAGCGTCTGATGCCATGGTGCATGAGATTGGCCAAGACGGGGGTCTGGTATCGGCAATCCTGCTCTGGGCTCTGGAGCATGACTACATCGATGCAGCCTTGGTTTCGTACCTTGAAGGAGCCAAGGGATCTTGGAAGGCTCGCCCCGGAGTGGCAGCGAACCGGGAACAGATTCTTGATGCGGCAGGCAGCAGGTACACCTACTCTGCCAACACTCTGGCCCTAAACGAGGCTCTAGAAGCTGGGCACTCGCGCTTGGCCCTAGTCGGAATGAGTTGTCAGTCCTCGGTTCCCCCAGTCATGTGGTCTCGCAAGATTGGCAAGATCTCTAAGCCGATCGTGTTCAACCTGGGCCTGCTCTGCTCAAAAACATTTGACGACGCAATCTTTGAGGAGCTCTTCCGGGCAAAGTACGGAATCGAACGCGAGCAGATCGTCAAGATGAATATCAAAGGCGTGTTCCAACTTTGGTTGACCGATGGCAGCTACAGAGAGGTCAACCTCAAGGAGTGTCACGCTTGGACCCGAGAAGGCTGCACTCACTGCCCTGACTTTGCTGCAGAACATGCCGATATCTCGTGCGGCGGGATCGGCGAGAATGCCAACTGGACTCTCACCATCGTGCGCACCGATTTAGGACGAGAGATCATCAGCCGGATGATTGCTGACGGCTCAATCGAAGCTCGCCCCGGCGACTCAGACCCCGCAGCAATTGCCCTCATGCGCAAGCTGTCCGAAAAATCACGCGCACGGTGGCCCATCAGTGCAGAGGCGAGCGTGCGAGTGGGTTTGCCCGAACCCAAACGAAAGCCCCCTCAGCTTTGATTCGCTGCCCTCGTTGGGCGTTCGAGACTCATGTCTGCGGGTCAGCTAGTCCAGCACCCGCATCTGGTCAGGCCTAGTTGGATGTGCCGCATTTCTCTTGAACCGCCTGAATATTCTTCGGGATCTCTATTTCTCCGGCCTTCTCGGTTGCCTGCTTCTTATCGAAAGCCTTTGCATCCGAGAAGGGAACCGTTTCTTTCAATCCCTCAAAGATGCAGTTGCAGTAGTCGACGCTCTCAAGCTTGACGTCAACATACTTTCCATCGGTCGGTTCCACTCCGGTGCACCCGTACATCAAGTTGCCGTAGTAGCCCGAGCCGTCAGTCGTGACATCACCGTATTCGTTTGGGTCTCGGACAGTTCCACCACAGCTGCTCAGCGCTATCGCAAAGGCTGCTACGAGAATCACAGTACGGATGGTTGATCTTGCTGGACGCATCTGGCTCCTCGAGGACGGGCTGAGTGCAAAAGCTAGCGCTCATCTGCCATGAGGCTGAAACCCACTCCACTGCGCTGCTGGACTAGAGCTTCGTACCCGCTAGCGATACTGCTGCTGATCGGTCGTAATCGAACATTGAAGATCCGGAACTGAGTCGCTGCGAATCAAGCACTGCGAGCCGACGCTGGGCAAGACTCGGAGATGCGACCATCGTCAGCGCTTCGATCAATCCTGCTCCGCGGCCATGAGGGACGCTCGTCACCGCTGTGCACACGTGGATTCGGAGTTCTATGGTCTCGTCAATCTCGTTGTGGTGCTGCTGCCTGTTCCGTTTCATAGAAGTTCTTCGGCCAGAGCTGACTGCTCCAAGAGAGTCATACGGCCCAGTTCGGGGGAAATGGTGCTTCCGGACTACGCCTGCGGACGAGGGCAAACTTGGTGACCCCAACATGGACTCTTCGGTTCGCTGACAGGAACCCGCTGGTCAGGCTAGGGGGCAACAGTAACGACAGGAATGGTGTGGGTGCTGATTCCCACTGCTGTGGCACTGATCTTGGAAGCAGCAGCGTTTTGCATCAGCTTGATACTGCCCACTGTAGGTACTGCGAGCAGGGCAACAATGAGCGCATACTCGACGAGTGAGGCTCCTCGTTCGCCCCGACGGCCTCGCCGATGTGAGCAACGGCCGCTAGGTCCTGCGTGTCCTGGCCTACTCGGGCGCATTCCTGAACGGCTCATAGCTTTGATGATCGGCAGGAAGCTAGGCCAAGCGGATAGGTCAAACGACCTATTTCTAGTCTGGAAGACCTAGTTCTGGGCAGACAGAGCTAGAGCATTGCAGGAGCACAAGCCGTCAAACTCGCAGATATCGACCCACGGCAATGCCAGATCCAACTGCACCGGTAACTGCACCAACGACCAGAATCATGATGATGGCCTTCCATAGGTCGCCACCTGTCCACTTGATCTGGTTCAGCAGCTCGAATGAAACTTGATTCACAAAGTTTCGTTTCCACAGAGCGTCGAAACCCCAGGTCAGACCTGCAGCGGCTAGCGCTCCGAGCAGTCCCTGCACCATGCCCTCGGTCATGAACGGCAAACGGATAAACCAATTGCTTGCACCTACGAGTCGCATGACCTCAATCTCTCGTCGACGCGCAAACACGGCGGTACGAATGGTATTGAAGATAAGCAACACCGAGACAAAGATGAGTGCCACACCAAAGAGTCGCACCCACGAATTGAGCGTGCTGAGTGACTTCTGCACCTGTCGTGCATACTCCTCGGCATACTCAACTCGGTACACCCCAGTCATGTTCTCGAATTCGGTACCCACCGCCGAGACCACATCGGCATCGGTGCTCGTTGGTTTGACTCTGAAGCTCTGCGGTAGTTCCTCGGGGTTAATTGACTCCACAAAATCGGGCTGATCCGCGAAAAGACGCTTGAACTCGGCGTAGGTCTTTTCTTTATCTAGAAACTTGACTGACTCAACCTGCGGATTGGACTGCAGGTTCTTGCTCACACTGTCAATCTGCTCGGCCGTGGCACCAGGGTTCATGTACACAAACATCTGTACATCGGAGCGAAGCCCCAAGAAACTCTGGTTGATCCCAGTACCGATCAAGAAGCTCACGGCTACGAATGCCAAGGCAATCGCAACTGTCAGCAACGAGGCCAAGGTCAGCGTCAGGTTACGAACCAGGTTTGACCCGGTCTCTTTGAGTACGTAATCGAGACGTACAGCCATGATGGTCTATCCCTCGACTCGTGAGATGAAAATGCGGCGCGAACAGCAGCGAATTGTGGCAAGGATCATTCGTAAACACCTCGGGCCTGATCACGGACCACGCTGCCACGATCAAGTTCAATCACCCGACGACGCATCGTGTCGACAATGCCGCGATCGTGAGTTGCCATAACCACGGTGGTGCCCGTGCGATTAATGCGATCCAGAAGCTTCATGATTCCCACAGAGGTAGCAGGGTCAAGGTTTCCTGTTGGTTCATCTGCGAGCAGGATCAAGGGCCGATTCACAAAGGCTCGGGCGATCGACACTCGCTGCTGTTCGCCACCGGAGAGTTCATTCGGCATGGATCCTTCTTTTCGACCTAAGCCGACTAGTTCAAGAATCTGCGGGACGGCTTCGCGGATCACTGACTTTGGCCGGCCAATTGCCTCGAGTGCAAAGGCGACATTCTCGGCCACTGTCTTATTCGGTAGCAGTTTGAAGTCCTGGAACACGCTGCCGATATTCCTGCGCAGGTACGGGACCTTGTATCCGGGCAGAGCCGCTATGTCTTTTCCCGCTACGTAGATCTTGCCTTTCTCGGCAGTTTCTTCGCGGTTCAGGAGCCGCAGAAAGGTTGACTTTCCAGACCCTGAAGGCCCCACAAGGAAAACAAACTCCCCTTTTTCGATTTCTACGGTGGCATCGCGCAGGGCCATGTGCTCACCCTTATAGATCTTCGAGACATTCTCGAGTTTGATCACGGTTTCCTGACCAGTGTGTTCGACGAATTTCACAAGCTACCGGACCGATGCGCTCGGGGGGATCGGCACTTCCTGTGAAGCCTGCTGTTACAGACCTGTGACGTTATCGCGATGCAGAGAAGATGTGTGGAACCCCCTGAGGCCCTTCTTGGGCCAGAACTGCAGCGCTAATTGGCGGGAACCCCCTCGGTGCGTTGCCAGCGCAAGAATGCCTCCATCAGCTCATCCAATTCGCCATCAAGGACTGCTTCGGGGTTTGGTAACTCCAAACCAGATCGAAGGTCTTTAACTTGCTGATAGGGCTGCAACACGTAGTTGCGATCCTGGCTTCCGAAGTTGACCGAGGACTGATCACCAGTGATTTCGGCGATTTTGTCCATGCGTTTTGCTCGTTCAAGCTCGAGTAGCCGGGCCTTGAGCGTTTTCATCGCTCGATCCTTGTTCTGATGTTGCGAACGCTCGTTCTGACAGGAGGTAACGACCCCAGTTGGCAGGTGGGTGATTCTCACGGCCGAGTCCGTCACGTTGACATGCTGGCCGCCCGCGCCAGAGGAACGGTAGACGTCGATTCGCAGGTCTTTGTCGTCGATCTCAATCTCGGAATCAACATCTTCGATAAAGGGGGTGACCTTGACAGAAGCAAAACTGGTTTGGCGCCTTGAGTTGTTGTCAAACGGCGAGATTCGAACCAAGCGGTGCACCCCATGCTCAGAACGCAACAATCCGTATGCGTTTCTTCCCTTGACCACAAAGGTCGCCGAGGAGATTCCAGCCTCACCGCCAGCATTGAGCGACTCAATGTCGGCTACGAACCCGCGACGTTCGGCCCAACGGAGATACATGCGCAACAACATCTCGGCCCAGTCCTGAGCCTCGACTCCGCCGGCTCCGGAGTTGACGTCAACAATGGCGTCACGTTCGTCGTACTCTCCAGTAAAGAGCGCACGCAGCTCGAGCGCGGCAAAGTCACGCTCAAGGGACTTGACCTCTTTATCGAGCTCAGCCTCGAGACTCTCGTCGTCCTCTTCTCGGGCTAACTCATGCAGGGTGGCTAAGTCCTCGACTCGCGACTGAAGCGAGTCAAACAACTGCAGGTCATCAGACATCTCAGAGAACTCTCGCTGCAGGATCTGCGCAGCGGCTGCATCATCCCAAAGGTCCGGGCGGCCAAGCTCTGTCTCTAGCTGGGGTTGACGATGCCGCAGGTCTGCAATACGCAGGTAGTCCTGCGTATCAGCAAGCCTGGTTCGGAGCGCAGTGATCTGCGAAGAAAAATCGAGCATCAATCAGGCGCCGTGGCAAACCTTGTACTTCTTGCCGCTTCCGCAGGGACATGGCGCGTTCCTTGGAGTCCGCTCCCAATCCGTCTTCACGACTGGCTTTTGTGCCTCGGGTTCGGGAGCAGGTCCTGGACTTGCGCCCTCGGCCTGGGCCAGAGAGGTTGTCTCTAACGCTGCCGCTGGCCCTGCCGTCTGTGCCGTTGCGGGATCATCCGGCGCGGTGTAGCTGAAGTTGCCGATGGGCTTGATTTGTGGCGCCTCTTCTTGAACCACTTGCACGTGCATCACATACTGCACGTACTCGCGATCAACGGTGTCCATGAGTTGACCAAACATGTCGTAACCCTCACGCTGCCATTCGCTGAGTGGGTCCTTTTGCCCGAGTGCGCGCAGGTTGATTCCCTCTTGCAGGTAGTCCATTTCCTTCAGGTGGTCGCGCCAGCGGGCATCGATGATTTTGAGCATGACCTGCCGCTCGATCTGACGCATCGTGTCGTTGCCGAGGTCAGTTTCACGAGTCTCATAATGCTGCGTGGCATCGGCCATGACGAGGTCGTAGACCTGATCACTGCTCGATGCAGCTACGAGTGATTCGGCAGTCAAACTCGTAGGCCAGTACGAGGTCATGTCTGCCACGAGGGCATCGAGGTCCCACTCCTCTGAGTAGTCCGCAGAGCAATGCGTGTGCAGGAGTCCATCTACAGCCTCTGCAAGAGCTTGCAGCGTCTCATCGCGAAGATCAGCACCCTCGAGTACCTGATCTCTGCGGCGGTACACCACCTTTCGCTGCTCGTTCATCACCTCGTCGTACTTCAGCACGTTCTTACGAATTTCTCCGTTGCGCGCTTCGACTGTGTTTTGAGCTTTTTCGATAGCCTTCGAAACCATCTTGGCCTCGATGGGAACCTCGTCATCCCAGCCTTTGCCCATCACCCACTCGATTGCGCCGGTTGCAAAAAAGCGCATCAAGTCGTCTTCAAGGGACAAGTAGAACTGACTCTCGCCAGGGTCTCCCTGTCGGCCTGAACGACCACGTAACTGATTATCGATTCGACGACTCTCGTGACGCTCAGTTCCGAGCACATACAGCCCGCCGAGTGCTCGCACACGGTCACCGTCGGCCGAGCATTCGATGGTGTGCTGCTCGAGCAGTTCGGCGTAACGGGCTTGGCCCTCTTCGGACTCAAGCTCGAGGCCCTCTGCGTTGACATCCTTTGCCGCTAGGCCCTCGGGGTTTCCTCCGAGCAGAATGTCAACACCTCGCCCTGCCATGTTGGTTGCGACTGTGACTGCGCCAACACGGCCAGCCTGAGTCACGATCTCAGCCTCGCGTGTGTGCTGCTTTGCATTGAGCACCTCGTGGCGAATGCCACGCTTTTCAAGTTCACGTCCCAATCGCTCTGACTTTTCGACCGATACCGTTCCCACCAGAACTGGCTGGCCCTTCTCGGTGCGTAGCGCAATATCTTCGACGGCCGAGGCGAACTTGGCTGCTTCGGTGCGATAGATAACGTCGCCCTCGTCTTTGCGAACCATCGGACGATGGGTGGGAATGGGCACCACCTGCAAGTTGTAGGTGCCCATAAATTCCGCAGCCTCGGTGACTGCTGTTCCGGTCATGCCAGCGAGCTTGTCGTACATGCGGAAGTAGTTCTGCAGCGTGACCGTTGCGAGGGTCTGGTTTTCTTCTTTGATCTTGACCCCTTCTTTTGCCTCGACAGCCTGATGAAGTCCCTCGGACCATCGCCGCCCCTCGAGCACACGACCGGTGAACTCATCCACGATCTTCACTTCGCCGTCCGCAATCAAGTAATCACGGTCTTTGCGATAGAGCTCTTTGGCTTTAATCGCTACCTGCAACTGATGAACCAAGCTGGTGGATACATCGTCGTACAAGTTGTCGACTCCAAGGGATTTTTCTACGCGCTCAATGCCCTCGGGAAGTGGAAAGACCACCTTTTTCTCTTCGTCCACCTCGTAGTCCACATCACGGTTCAGTGAGCGCGCTACTTGAGCGAACTTGTAATACAGCTTTGCGGCATCGCTCACGCGGCCAGAGATAATGAGCGGGGTTCGCGCCTCATCGATGAGGATTGAGTCGACCTCATCCACGATGGCGAAGGAGTGACCCCGCTGCACCTTCTCGTCAAGCGAGAGGGCCATGTTGTCGCGCAGATAATCAAAGCCGAACTCATTGTTGGTTCCATAGGTCACGTCGCACGCGTAGTTCTCCCGCTTGGCTGCCTGATCGTTCTCTCCAGGAAGGATCATGCCGACTGTTAGGCCTAAGAAGTTGTGAATGCGGCCCATGGATTTTGCATCTCGTTTAGCCAGATACTCGTTCACAGTGATGATGTGAACTCCCTTGCCGGCCAAGCCGTCGAGGTAGACCGGGAGTGTAGAAACCAGAGTCTTCCCCTCTCCGGTCTTCATCTCTGCAACCCAACCAAAATGCAGTGCAGCACCACCCATCAACTGCACGTCGTAATGGCGCTGACCAGTCACCCGCAGTGCAGCCTCTCGAGCAACTGCAAAGGTTTCAATCAACAGGTCATCAAGATCTTCACCGCGATCGAGTCTCCCCCGAAACTCAGCTGTTTTAGCCTGCAGCTCCGCATCAGACAGCGCCTGATATTCCGGCTCAAGGGCGCCGATGTCTGGCACAAGGCCTGCGAGCGCCTTTACCTTCTTGCCTTCACCGGTGCGTAATACTTTGTCGAGGAGTCCCACGGGTCTGATACTACCGGTGGCCGGGGCGGGACCTGCACCCGACCTAAGAAGCCACCGGGGAGGACACCCCTGTTGCACAAGCCACACAGCGAGTCCGCAGTCTTTAGCGTGGCCGGATGCTGTCACTCCTGCTCCCCCGCCGCTGCGTGCTGTGTCGCAGCGAAGGCACCGGGCTTTGCGCTGCTTGCATCAGCACTCTCGTTGCGGCCCCCGAGATGGCAGCACCGCCTGGATTCGATACCTGTTCCTCACTCCTGAGCTACATCGGCACTACCAAAGAATTAGTAGCAGCCCTCAAGTTCCACAATCACCGAGATGCCGTGGGAGTGCTTGGATTTGCCATGTCACAACTCGTTGAGGGGGGCGAGATGCCGGATTTGCCCGCTCTGACAGTGACGTGGGCGCCCACCTCGGCCAATCGCAAGGCCAAGCGTGGCTTTGATCAATCCGAACTTCTTGCTCGTGCTGTGGCAGCTTCCCTAGGCCTTCGGGCATGCAAACTCCTGCGTAGAGTCGCCGGTGAAGCACAAACGGGGCACAGCCGGGCAGAGCGACTAGTTGGCCCACAGTTTCTTGCCAGGGGCCGCTCTCCAGAACGTGTGCTCCTCGTGGACGATGTTCGTACCACGGGGGCCACGCTGTGTGCTGCAGCCGACACCCTCATCGAATCAGGTACGCGCTCGGTTCATGGCCTGACACTTGCCGTCACCCTCTAGTGGGTTAGCGCCAAGGAGAGTTGCGGGCTAGTTGCCGGGGAGATTCGCCCATGGGTTCGCACCCGAGAGCATGCGATCGATTCGATCCGAAATCATGCCTTGCCACTCTGGATGAGTGAGTACGTAGAAACGGTTCTCTCGCATCGCCTCGATGACAAGTGATGCCACGTGTGCCGGCTGCAAACCCTCGGCAATCCAAGTGTTCACCATCTCTTTCATAGCCAGCAGACCAGCGTCAGTCTCTTCGACTTCTTCCACACCAACTAGGTCAGGGCGATTCCGCTCTGACTCATTGATTCTGGTTCGCACCCATCCGGGGCAGAGCACGCTCACTCCAACCTCTGGATGCGTCATCTGCAACTCGACCGAGAGCGTC
>CANJEC010000023.1 GCA_947473395.1 Actinomycetota bacterium
GCTCACAAAGACCAACTCCTCGGCTGTCACAAGCAGAATTCCTGCTGATCCAGTGAAACCAGTGAGATAGCGAATGTTCGTCAAATTGGTGACCACGAGCCCGTCCCAACTCGCTTCGCTCATCATCTTGCGAAGACGCTCCGTGCGCCGAGGAAACTCCATAGGCGGGAACTGATCAGCGGACAAGCTTGGAGTGAGATTTTCGGTTACGGCCATGGGTACACAGTATGGCCTCGTTGACCCTGCACCCTCGCGTCAAGGCTGCATTAAGGAGCAGGATTCAGCAGGCTCAGACCGGCTAGAAGCCCGCGGTGATCTGAACTATTCCGAGGCAGTCGCTCAAAGGAGTTCAACTCCATTCCCTGGCCGAGCAGCACATGGTCAAGCCTCAATAAGGTTGGAAAGTACGCAGAGGCAGGCCATGTCGTTGCGAAACCAACGGACCGAACATCTTGCGCATCCCTGAGGTCAGCCTTTGCAAGCAGCTGCCGAAAGCGAATGTGTCCCCAATCTGCGTTCAAATCTCCGGCAACAACAGTTCGAGGACCAGCCTGTTCCAAGATGGCCGTTGCTCGTTCAAAGTCGCTTCGCCATCGCGGAATATCCCAAACCGAGGTGGGCGCATTGAAGTGAACTGCAAACAATTCGACTGATGAGTCGGGCAGTTGTAATTCCATGCTCACACCAGAGCCGGACAGTTCTAGGTCCTGTGGATTGATAAATGGAATGGAACTGAACACAGCAATCCCATGGCCATATGGCTCAACAAGTTCCCACCGATACTGATACTGATTCAGTACACCCGCATCTTTAAAGGCCTGGGCATGTGAGGGGGTGTACTCAAGCAAGACCATGACCTGTGAATTGCGTTCGAGCAACTGTTGCGCCAGTGCCTCTGGATCTTCGTTTCGGTACCACAGGTTTTGTACCAACAAGCTCAACTGAGCGCCCGAGCCCTTCGGTTTAGGCTCAGCCCACCCTGAAAGAATTGGGTAGGCCACAAAGAAGAATGCCAACCATGGAACTGCAAGCAAAGCCGCACAATAGCGAAACCAAGATCTTGGACTCCTTCGAATCTCACCCATCATCAGAGCAGCGCCGAACAAGGCAACTCCCCCACTGAGCAGGAGTAGCTGGCCGTCCATGCCAGCCACTGCCATGAGACGCGGACTGAACTCCTGAGCGGGCAGGTAGTGAACAAGCAGCAAAGACAGACTGAAGATCAGTGAACCGGCAACCATGGCCGCACCGATCCAAGCGGTGAGTCGCAGTCCAGAACTGGTCACTCTTGCGTGGACGCCTCTGCCAAACGCTTTTGCTGCATGCCCAGCAGATCTGCTGCGGCACGAACGGCCATCGGGTATCCACTTGCACCTAGACCCATGATCACAGCCGTTGCTACAGAACTAACTACTGAGATATGCCGCCAAGCCTCGCGCCGATGTGGGTTGGACAGGTGCACCTCGATGATCGGAAACTCACAAGCTGCGAGGGCGTCGTGAATAGCCCAAGAATAATGAGTGAAAGCTCCAGGGTTGATGATAATGGCGGCATGCACGCTGCGAGCCTGCCCAATTGCATCCACTAGGTCACCCTCGTGATTGGACTGCAAGGACTCAAGGCCAAAACCAAGGCTACGAGCTTCTTCACGAGCAGCGCTCAGATGATCGGCGAGGGTGGCCGATCCGTAAATCTCGGGCTGTCGAGAGCCGAGTAACTGCAAGTTCGCTCCAGAGAGAACCAAGAGCGAGCGTTGCGCACTCTGCTGTGAGTTCACATCACTCAGGTTGTCATCACTCATCTGTTTGCTCGCTCCAAGGTCGTGGGCAGTATCGGCCGCAGAAACACTAGACAGTTCAGTATGGCAGTTGAGGTCCGCGGAACTGCGCTCACTTCAGTGAGGCACTCCGCTCAGGCTGCGGGGCGCAAAGCTTCAAGAGCCTCACGCATCAGGAGTGGGTCGACGTTGTGGACCACCTCCACACCAGTACTTCCGAGCAGCGCAAAGGTGTAGCCAGCATCGAGCACCTTTTTGTCACGGCCCATCAGCAGCATCAACTGCTCGCTGTCAGATCCCGTAGGAAGCTGAGTTGCAAGGCCATACCCGGCCAGAACCCTGCGGTGTTCTTGCACTGCAGCGTCATCAATTCTGCCCATGCGAGATGCCAATTCGGCAGCGTACATCAAGCCGATTCCAACAGCCTCGCCGTGTCGCAGTTGGTGATCTCCGGCAATCTCTAAGGCATGTGCCAAGGTGTGGCCGTAGTTCAATACGGCGCGTCGGCCAGATTCACGCTCGTCTTCAGAAACGATATCTGCCTTGATCTGTACGCAGGCAGCGACTCGCTCCTCAATCGGAAGCGCATCAAGATTCCCTCCACCTAACCAGTGGTACTTGGCCAATTCTCCCAATCCGCACTGCCACTCACGCTCAGGAAGAGTAACGAGTAGATCTGTATCGCAAATAACTGCCGAGGGCTGCCAGTAGGTACCAACCAGATTCTTACCCTGAGCCAAATTGACTCCGGTCTTGCCTCCGATTGCTGCGTCGATTTGCGCCATCAACGTGGTCGCTACATGAATCACCTGCATGCCACGGTGATACACCGACGCAGCGAATCCAGCTACGTCTGTCACGATGCCTCCGCCGACTCCGACAACACAGTCGCCTCGGGTCAGACCCCAAGCCGCAAACTGCGAACAGAGCGACTCGACTGTTGACATCGTCTTGTGCTGCTCTCCCTGACCGATCAGGAAAACCTGCGTCTCTCGCCCGGTGTGAACCTGAACAGGTAGGCCCTCCTGAGTCACTACCGCAACGCGCTGAGCGCGCTCTGGGATTTTGGTGGACAACTCATGACGAGCCCCTGCACCAATCAGAACTGGACAGGTTCGGCCATCAGGAAAGTCGAGTTCAAGGGTGATCACGAGAGCGCCTCGATCACTGCCTCTGACACTGCTCGCGGATCCAAGCCGTCGACGTCAATGACAAGATCGGCCACGCTTGAGTACAACGCATTGCGTTCCTCTGCGAGACGGTGCAGGGCAAATTCTATGTCACCCGTCAGCAGGGGCCGTGAGCCCTCAGCGTCCTTCAAGCGATCTGCAAGGTCTGCGACGCTGCACCGCAGCCAGACGACAGTTGCATGCCTGCTGAGTAACAATCGATTTGCCTGATCTAGGACAACTCCCCCGCCAGTAGCGATGACCACTGCTGGTCCTGCGAGTGCTTCTTCGAGTGCCTCTGACTCACACTGACGAAACACACCCTCGCCCTGCTCGGCAAAGATTTGACTCGCAGAGCGACCGAGACGTTGCTCAATCACGATGTCCAAGTCCACACAGGCGCCAAGGCCCAACTGGCTCGCGAGTATGGGCCCAACCGTTGACTTGCCTGACCCGGACAGTCCAACCAGACAAATGTGTTGTTCCTCGGAAGCAGTCACACGACTAAGACGGGAAGGCCAACTAGCAATTGGGTAATTGCCGAGCGAAGCGGCACCGTGGAGCAGTCCCGAGCCTCGAGCAGCAGGGTGATTCCTTGATCGCACTCGATGACTAGGGCAGAGGAATCACGATGAATCTTTGTATTCATCCGGAATCTTGCCTCGTCCGAATTCTGTGGCTCGACTGAAGTAACAGAATCCCAGGACATACGAAAACGAAGGTCCGCTGGCCCGACAACCTCGAGTCCAGTGCGCGTGAGGACTGCAGTGCAGTTTTTGCGCTTCTTGGTCTGGCCGGGGTAACCGCCCAGATACACCACGTCTTCAAGTTCCAATCCAGCAGAAGTTCCCTCGGCCGGAGCAACCTCACTCAGCGACTGAACTGGTTCAGGCGAAACTGCCGGCTGCTCGCTCGGCGCAGTTGCAGCCTCAACCTCGAGGCCCTCGGCTGATGCAGCCTCGGCTAGCCGTGATCGGTCACGAACCACAGGGGCCGCAACCTCAAGGACTGGATCGCTAGAAACCTGAGCAGTCTCGGTCTGGACTTCGCCTCCAGAATCACCCGAGAGGGCCCTGACAACAGCAGTGCAAAAGGCATCTGTCCAGCCGGCACCAACAACAGTCGAGTCCTTCATCACAATTTCTACATGGGTCAATCCACCCTGAGGCTCCCCGAGGGCATCCATTGCTTCAACCTCTGCGAGGTCAAGCCAGACAGGAGTGGTGACTAGATCGGTGCGCTGAATGCCAAGACCAAGCCCGGCGAGCACAAAAAGTGCCTCAATACGAGCCTGATCCGGAGGGTCAACCCAACCTCGGCAAGCTGCGTCTGGGAGGGGTTCTTCGGGATCTGATTCAACAAGACGAGCGTCACTCACGACTTTTTGAATTCCTCTAACGGCATGTTTCTGACCTTCTCTTGCAACATCTTGTGGCAATGCTAGTTGTATTGAACCACTAGGGGACTCTTCTCCTAGGACCGGGTTCGTCGAGAAGGTTTTCAGTTGTACTACTGCTCCCATTAGAACGAGCCAATGAACGAGATGGGACCCACGGGGCCCTCATCTTCACCTAGAACCTCAACGGCGGGGAACTCCCCTTGGGGTGAGATCAAGCCGAGCATCTCATCTGCGGTGTCTGTCCTAGCGAGCTCAGCTTCGACAATGTTCGATTCGAGGTGATAGCTCTCTGCACTGTCCGTGTCTCTGTCGCTGCTCGCTGCGGAACCTTCTTGGTCATGTACCGGGCTTGCGTTGAGCGCTGCTGCAATTGCATCAGCTGCTTGAGGGCTGAGCGTTGACATCTGACGAAAGACGTCCTCCTGACCTGAGGCTGTGGAGTCGAGTGGTTCATAGGAATCGGGGTCGAGCTGCTGGAGATCCTGCAATGGGGAGACAAGCTGATCCCATGCCGCGGCAGCAGTGGCTGTGTCCATGGACCCTGCAAAAGAATCTGGAGCAGGCGGAGCTGCAAACTCTTCCGCCCGATGCCAGAGGTGAGAGGAGTCCGCGTCGTCTGAACCAACAAGGTCATCGATCGGAAAGTGCTGAGGGAACGGAGTCTCGACCACTTCAATCGGAACAGCTACAGGGATCTGCGGGTGACTAGCTGCACCGACTGGCGCAGAAACCTGTGCAAGACCATCAGTAACTAACAGAGCTAGCGCTGCGCACACCTCAAGCTCATCGGCCTTGACTCGATCAATGACATCACAGACAGCGGAACTTCCTTGTACTGCAACGAGCAGGGACCACAGCAAGCCGTCTACAACAATCTCCTTGCTCGGCAACTGACGAACCAGCTCAATTTGATGCGCTGTCGAGGGAAGCACCTGTTCGATTTCTTCCCACCGCTTCAGTCTGAGCGCAGATTCCTGTAGGCAGTCCGCTAGCGAACTCGCTTCAGCGATTGCGGCAGACAGCTCGACCTCGTCTAGGGCTAGAAACTCGAACTCACCGCCTGTGCAGCGCAGCAGCTCAAACAGCGCGCTGCGAGGATCAAGGCTGTTTTTTCCCTCGATCTCGGCGGCGTTCAAGAAACCACCTGAGACCTCGACCCAGCCCGAGTGCCGGTCGCCTCGTACGGTTAGCCGACCGAGTCTGGACGAGGAATTCAGCAGACTCAACACATCCGCTAATGGAAAGCTGTCGATTGTCCCTTGTAACGGCACGTGATGTCCTCCGAATGATTGTCGCCGGTGCGACAGGCTGTGAGGAATACATCGGCAGGTTGGGGCCAAAAATTCAGCTTTTCTCTGAACTCATTCAGAAACTGCGGCTTCTGTCGCCCGAGTCATGGCATCGATCGGCGCTTGTAGGCCCGTCCATATCTCGAATGCAACTGCGGCTTGATGAATCAGCATGGACAGGCCGTTCGAAACCCGACAACCACGCAACTCTGCCTGACGCATGAGCTCAGTCTGTCTGGGGTGATAAATCAGATCGGCCAGAATCTGATCGGCACTCAGCAACGAGGGGTGACAGGGCATGTCCTGAGTAGACCCCGACCCGGTTCCTGCCATACCTACTGATGTGGCGTTCACCACCAGCTCTGCGTCCCTGATCGCTTCGACCTCAACTACCAGTCCCGCTGCGCCGGCTAGACGGGCTGCCCGTTCGGCAGATTCCCGTGTGCGGTTTACCACTCGCACCTCGGCTGCACCTGCTTGGGCAAGGGCTAGGATCACCGACCTCGCTGCACCACCTGCGCCTAGGACGGCGCATATCTTGCCGGCAGGATCAAACTCAAAATCGGCTCGAATCGCAGCTAGGAAGCCGTCACCGTCGGTGTTATGGCCAAGAAGCCCAGACTCCGAACGTGAAATGCAGTTCACGGCCTGGAGCAACTCGGCGGTAGCCGTTATGTCATCGAGTGTCTCGATGACTGCAGCCTTATGAGGCATCGTCACCGACAGGCCCGCAATTCCAAGAGCGCTCATGCCAGCTAGCGCAGCAGCAGCGGCTCCGCGCTCAGTCGGAAACGCTACACACACCCAGTCCAGACCGAGCGCTCGGAATGCTGCATTGTGAATGACCGGAGACAGTGAATGCGCTACAGGATCACCGATGACTCCAACTACCTGAGTCGAACCACTCACCATCAGCTCGGCCATCTAGAAAACACCTCTTGCTTGAGCGTCGTCCTTAGCCCTCAGGAACTCGTTGTATGAATCGGTGAAAAGATGCTCGGGCGGATCGTTCGAGGTGAGCACGTAGTACTTCCAAGTTCCCTCGGTCGGGGCAATCGCTGCCTCGAGTGAGGCCTTTCCAGGCAGAGCGATCGGAGTGGGCGGAAGGCCCTTCACTTTGCGAGTGTTATAGGGCGTCTCCGAGGCTAAATCCGACTTGGAGAGTGAGCCACTTGGACGATCAAGGCCATAGAGGACTGATGCATCGATTCCAAGCGTCTCTGAGTCATCCAAGCGGTTGGAGATCACGCGAGAGATCATGCCGCGTTCCTCGGCTGGGGAACCTGTCTCTTTCTCTATGAGCGATGCAATAGTGATCAGCTCGTAGGCAGATCGGCCTTGAAGGGCCTGAGCCTTGTCGTAGCCAAGGTCATCAAGGACCTTATCCATTTGCGTGGCCATGGTCTGCAGTATCACCTGAGGCGTAGCTGTCTCTTCAAACTCATAGGTATCTGGAAAGAGCAGACCCTCCCAACTCGTCACATCCTCTGGCTTGTAGGCAGACAGAATCTTTCCTGAATCCAAAGTCTCTTGAAGCTGCTCCGCTGTGATCGTGCCCATCTGCTCTGCGATGAGAATCAGAGCTTCTTTGAGCCGGGTTCCCTCGGTCACTCGAACTACCTTCGCCTGGATGGGAACCGGACCAGCATCGAGCACCTCGATTGCCTGATCAAAGCTTGAGGAGGCTCGGAATTCTACGTACTCGCCAGCATTCCACGGTCCGGCATTCTTCCAGCCGGTGTAGTACCTAAACATGCGAGCGTCAGAGATAATGCCATTTTCGGCTAGGAGCCCGGCTATCGATGCTGTTGTGGCACCAGAGGGCACGACGAGCGATGCGATGACCTCACCTTGTTCGCCTGACGGATTGATTTTCCTCGAAGCCCACAGCAGCAAGCTTCCGAGCATGATGCCCAATATCAGCAAGCTGACTGCACCGATTGCTATCAGATTGCGGCCTCCGCCACTTGGGGGTGGTAGCACCACATACTCGTCAGTCGCAGCCTGCGGGCGGGAACTGCGGGCTGGGCTTGATGCGGCAGGTCGCTGCGCCATCGCTGGGTTGGCTTGCGAAGAAGGCTTGGGTCGCTGCGCCGGTCCCTTTGCAGGCTGCTGCGAGTCACTCGCTGCAGGAGTAGCCGCCACTTCGGGCTCCCCTTCGGGCTTTGGTCGCTGCCGACGAACCACCGGCTTGACGCTCGCTGGATCGAATTCCTCTGACGAGTTCACGCTTCAAAATCCTTTATCTCGTTGCTGCTGACATCTGCTGAAAACTCCGACTGTCGATGATCTAACCATGACTGAAGAATGATCGAGGCTGCCACCGAATCGACCATCTTTCGCCGTTCTGCTGCGCCAAGGTTCATCTCCCGGAGGGACCTGTCCGCAGTTACCGTAGTAAACCGCTCGTCATAGGTCTCAACGGAAACCGTGAGCAGCTTTCGCAGTAGCTTGATCTCGGCTTGTGCCCTTCGTGCCGCAGGCCCTACTGACCCATCTAGTGAGTAGGGCATTCCGACCACGACGCACTCCGCCTCTGCCTCTGCGACTAGAGCAGCGATCTTGCGGTGATCGCTGTTGCGATCCTTGCTGCGGGTCACAACCTGGTACGGCACAGCGACTGTACCCTCGGAGTTTGACAGTGCAACTCCGATTCGTACCGAGCCCAGATCAAGTCCAAGCGCTCTCATCAGAACAGGGTTCGAACCTGATCAAGCGCCTCTGTGATCTTCTCCGGATGCCGACCGCCTGCAGCGGCAAGTTCAGCACCCTTGCCACCTCCGCCGCCCACAATCTTGACGGCATCGGCTATGAGTTCGCCAGCATTGAGGCCGCTCTGCGGACTCACAGCAGCAACCAAGGCAACACCTTTTCCGCCCGGAGATGTGGCAAGGACAACCGCAGAAATCCCCGGCTTGTCTCGAATAGCTACTGCTAAATCACGAAGATCTTCTCTGCTCTCTACCGATACTTCTGCAATGACCACACCATCAACGGCCGCTGCTACCAACTCATCAGACTGACTTCCCGCAAGCTGCTGTCTTGCAACCTTGAGTTCCTCGCGAAGCAACTTCATATCTGCGAGTTTCTTGCTGACTCCCTCGAGGAGAGCATCAGTAGACACGCCGAGCAACTCCGCTGCCGATTGCAGGGTTTGCTCTTGTGCGCGCAGCCGAGCCGAGGTTCCGAACCCTGTCACGGCTTCAAGCCGGCGAACGTTTGAGCCGATCGAGCCCTCTGACGTGATCCTGATCAGGCCGATGCTTCCAAGTGCCGACACATGAGTTCCTCCACAGAGTTCCACGCTGTGATCGCCCGCCTGTAACACGCGGACCCTCTCGCCGTATTTGTCCCCAAAGAATGCCAGAGCCCCGAGTTCGACAGCTTCGTCCATGGTGGTTTCGAAGTGCCGCACAGCACCGTTCGAGAGCACCTCAGTGTTCGCAAGTTGCTCAATCCGTTGGAGTTCTTCTGCAGTCACTGCAGTGTGATGAGAGAAATCGAAGCGCAAACGATCAGCATCTACAGAGGAACCCTGCTGCTTGACCTGCTGGCCGAGGACCTCTCGCAGCGCCCAGTGCAAAAGGTGCGTTGCCGTATGGTTGCGCCGAATTGCAGACCGACGATCATCGTCGATTGTCGCAACCACCTGTTGGCCCGGGCTGATCTCACCTTGGATCACCTCGAACTGATGCCGATGAAGAACCCCAGGAATCGCATAGGTAGTAGAGATCACCTGAAGAGTGCCCGTGTCGGAGGTGATTTTCCCCGTGTCGCCTACCTGCCCGCCCGACTCGGCATAAAAGGGCGACCTATCTAAAAAGATTGCCTCACCGATTACTGCAAGCACCGTTGCCTTGGTGCTGACCTCTTCTCGGCCCGTGAACACCGTTGGTCCCGAAGCCGCTAGCACTGCTCGTTCGGCCTCAACTTGTTGACCAGTAGCGACTCCGGTCTTTTTGCCTGCAGCACGCGAGCGCTCTCGCTGCTCAGTCATCGCCAAGTCAAACTCATCGACATCGACCTCTCGGCCCTGCAGTTCTGCCATCTCTCGAGTGACCTCGAGGGGGAATCCAAAGGTGTCATGTAGCTCAAAAGCGACTCGCCCATCGAGTTGGCCGCCGGGCGCCACAGCTGCCAACTCAGAGTCGAGTAGTACCGAACCGCGAGCCAGAGTCTGGCGAAAGTTCGCCTCCTCCCGGCCGATTATCTCGGTCAGCGCATCTTGTTGCGTGACTAACTCGGGATACGCCTCCCCCATGATCTCTACGCAGCATTCAACCAGCGGTGCCATGATCATCTTTTCGACGCCCAGCATGTACCCGAATCGAACCGCACGCCGAATAATGCGGCGTAGCACGTAGCCGCGATCCTCATTCGATGGGATGACGCCATCTGATACCAAGAACGCGGCAGTTCGAGTGTGATCGGCCAGAAGGCGAAGGCCAATATCGGTAATCTCCGACTCGCCAATCTTGTGCGAGGTCACCTGCTCGGCCCGCTGCACTAACCCAGCAAGAACATCTGCGGTGTAGAGCGACGCGCTGCCTTGAAGCACGGCAAGAATGCGTTCCATTCCTGCACCTGTATCGACATTGCGCGTGGGCAGGTCAGTCAGTTCACCAGATTCACCCCGGAAATACTGTGTAAAGACAAGGTTCCAAATCTCTACAAACCGATGTTCGGCAAGCTCGTTAGCCGGGCCGCCATCGGGACCATGCTCAGAGCCGAAGTCAAAGAAAATCTCGGTGGAAGGTCCACAGGGGCCGGTTTCGCCCATCTCCCAGAAATTGTCTTTGTCGAGCCTTTGTATACGGTCACGGGGCACGCCGACGACATCTGCCCAGATCCCCTCGGCCTCATCGTCAGTGACGTGACAGGTCACCCACAGGCGGTCCCCATCAACGCCAAGAACCTCGGTCACAAACTCCCAAGCCCACGGAATTGCCTGTGCTTTGAAGTAGTCACCGAAGCTGAAATTTCCGAGCATCTCGAAAAACGAAAGGTGTCGGGGAGAGCGCCCAATGGCATCAAGGTCGTTGTGTTTGCCACCTGCTCGCACGCACTTCTGAATGGAAACAGCGCGTGGCGGGTCGTACGGAGCGGACTCCTCGCCCAAGAAGTACGGAACAAAAGGCATCATCCCCGAGTTCGTAAACATCGGGGCCGAGGGGTGCGTAGGAATCAGGCTGCCCGACCGCACGGGTGTGTGAGCGCGCTCAACAAAAAACTCATTCCATTTACGACGAAGTTCGTTGGCCGTCAGAGGGCGTGGCGGAGTTGCAGACATGACTCGCCCACACTATCGGGGCAACCGCTGCTGCTAACAGTCAGCGATAAGAACGGGACTCGGTCACTCGGCGCGTAGAGATATCTACAACCTCCCGAGGGAACTCCGAAACGAGAGGGCTGCGGTACTGATCACGCAACTCGGCCTCTCGGTCTTGCATGGCTGATCGGCCTTCTAAGGCTGCGTCTAGGAACTGACGACCCAGACTGCTGGCCCGCTTTTGTGCAATCACGACAAGGTGATCGGGCTGCAAGGAGTCGAGCTGAGTCCGAACCTTGCGCTCAGCCCAGACAGTCCCCGAAGCACCGGCTACCACTCCTACGCTCAACCAAAATAGACGTCTCATCAAGAACCCCTTCCAGAGCCAGCAGGAATCATCTCGTTGTTCGTGGTACTGCGGCCTCGCAACCGCCTTGCAGCACGCCTAGTTCCAGAAGCGAGGGCCACGCTCTTGATAACTGGAGAGGTGAGCGCTCGATATGTTGCTTCGGTTGCAGAATCCACCCGATCGCCGATTGCACCGGCGACCTCGAGTAGGTCGTCGATGCGATCCACCTCAGAACTCGCTCGACTGGCAGCATCGCGAAGCTCTTGCACTGCTGGCACTGCCTCGGCGAGGAACAACTCGGTTGCTGCGTTGAGAGCTTGAACGCTGCGAAGAACACGGCCTGCTAGCACGGCAAGTGCGAAAGCAAAGCACAAGGCCAGCACTGCACACAGAAGGGTCACAAGATCTACAGCCGACATCAGTCCTTAGTCTTGTCGCTGCCAGGGTCCGTTGTGGGGATATCCCCCCGCAGCTCGCGCCAACGCTGAGCGAGTCGGCCCTCGGCGCCGTTGCCTGTTGGAACGTAATACTTCGAATCAGACAGCTCCTCGGGCAAGTACTGCTGTTCAAGCCAGCCCCTTGGATCCCCGTGCGGGGAGCGATAGTCGGTACCGTGCCCAAGGTGTTGCGCTCCGCTATAATGCCCATCACGCAGATGAGGTGGAACCTCGCCAATCACCGAAGTTTCGACATCGGCTGCAGCTGCCAACAGGCCCTGATAAGCCGAGTTTGATTTGGGGGCAAGGGCCAAGTGCACGGTTGCTTGCGCCAAATTGATGCGCGCCTCTGGCAATCCGACAAACTCCACTGCATGGGCCGCTGCGTTTGCAATGAGAAGGGCAAACGGGTCTGCCATTCCAACATCCTCGGAAGCCGCAACGACTAACCGGCGCGCAATGAATCGAGCGTCCTCGCCTGCTGCGAGCATGCGCGCAAGCCAGTGCAGCGCCGCATCTGGATCCGAACCCCGGATGGACTTGATGAAGGCGGAGATCACGTCATAGTGATCGTCTTGGCCGTAGCGAACAGCCGAGGCACCGAGAGCACCCTCAGCGTCCTCCAAGGAGACATTCAACGAGGACACAGATGTGTCCCGGGCCGCAGCCAGTGCAAGGGCGACCTCTAAACTTGTGAGCAGGTGACGTCCATCCCCACCGGAGCGATCGACAAGGTGATCCACGGCGTCAGCATCTGCTGCGGCATGCTCAGAATCAAGTGCGCGACGAGCCAGTTGCCGCAGTGACTCTGAGTCAAGGCCCCGCAGGCGAAACAGCGTTGAGCGACTCATGAGCGGAGGGTTGACTTCGAAGTAGGGGTTCTCGGTGGTGGCCCCAATGAGCACCAGCAAACCTGTCTCTACTGCTGGAAGCAGCGCATCTTGTTGAGCCTTGGTGAATCGGTGGATCTCATCGAGAAACAGAATGGTTCCGACTCCACGGGCCCCGAGCCGCTCCTGAGCCGCAGCCGAGACTTCACGTATGTCCTTCACCGTGGCAGTAACAGCCGAAAGCGGAACGAACTCCTTGGAGGAGGCCTGAGCGATAAGCCTTGCAATCGTGGTCTTACCGGTTCCGGGTGGTCCCCACAAGATAACTGAGCTCAGACGATCCGCGTCCACCAGAGCCCGCAGTGGTTTCCCGGGGCCCAGAAGGTGATCTTGGCCGACGACTTCCGCAAGGGTGGTTGGCCGAAGGCGGTCTGCCATTGGTCCCGCGGAACGGAGGTGTTGCTCAGCCGCTGCAGAGAACAGATCGTTTGAGCCTCGAAGCTGCGAGGAGCCAGAACCCGTAGAAGCGGCGGTAGTTCCCATCAAGTCAGAGCATCCCTGCGAATAAGTTCGTGACGAAGAATCCCAAGCAACGTAATCACCGTGAACTCGCGAACCTGAGTGCGGCCTCCGGGTAGTTGAAGTTTCTGCGTGAACGTCGAACCTGTTGTTTCTGGGTCACCAATGACGACGGCCACGCAAACGGTTCCGGGTTCATGTCCCTCGGCGCTGTCGGGGCCTGCAACTCCGGTTGCAGAGATTGCAACGTCGGCGGACAGAACCTTTTGTGCCCCGAGGGCCATTGCGAGAGCAGCGACTTCAGAGATGACTGGGCCAGTAGGCACTCCCAAAAGATCAAACTTCACCTCGGACGCGTAGGACACAATCGACCCCCGAAACACCTGGCTTGCACCAGGTACGGAGCTGATCCTGGAACCGATCATGCCTCCAGTCAGCGACTCAGCCACACCGAGTGTCAGGTTGCGCTCCTTCAGCATGTCTAGAACTACTGACTCCATAGTGTCGTCATCGACACCGAATACGAGTTCACCCAGAAGGTCTCTCACAATGACCTCCTCAGCTGCCAAGGCTGCATCCACTAGTTCTCTGGTTTTGTCCTTGGCGGTGATGCGCACCTTGAGGCCCTCCATTCCCGAGGCCAAAAATGCGAGTGTGGGGTTTCCTAGAGCGTCGAGTTCACCTATTCGATCGTGAAGAAGTTCGGCGAGGGCAGATTCAGACTCACCCCAAGTTCGCAGTGTGCGGCTTGCAATGACCGCCGAGATACCGGCCCGCTGCTGCAGATCGGGCAGGATCGTTCCGAGCATCATTTCTTTCATTTCCCATGGGACACCTGGCACGGCATAAATCACCTTGGAGGTCACCTCCGAGGTTGAGTCGGTCCACTCAACAGGACACACCAACCCGGGAGCAGTTCCTGGCTGTTCTGCAATAAATCTCGCCCCAACGGGTAGCTCAGCTTGTAGGAGATTGTTCATCGGCATTCGTCGACCACGTGAGTGAAACATGGTGGCGATGTGCTCTTCCATCTGCTCATCTGCAACAAGATCCACCCCCATGACCTGCGCTATTGCCGCACGAGTGATGTCGTCTTGGGTAGGCCCAAGGCCACCGCAGCAAATCACGGCATCGCTGCGCTCGAGGGCGAGCGAGAGGGTAGCTACCATCCGGTCAAGATTGTCTCCAACCTTGGTCTGATAGAAGGAATCAATTCCCACTAGGGCAAGCTGCTCGCCGATCCAAGATGAATTTGTGTCTGTGATCTGACCGAGTAGTAGTTCGGTTCCAATTGCAACGACTTCAGTGCGCATGGCCTCACGCTAACCGGCAAGATCCCCCTATGTGGACGCGTCCATGCTTGAAGTGGCTCGCGACCCAGATGAGATGTACTGAACAGCGCTGATCCATGCAACCGCAACTCCGGCCCAAAGAAACCCGTTGCCGATCCAGAGGATGTTCGTGGTGAGTGGTAGCGCGACCCAAGCCACTGCATTGAACTGCAAGAAGGTCTTGAGCTTTGCAATTTTTGAAGCTTGAACTGCTCGCCCTTTTCTTCCCCAATAGGAACGAAACAGCGAGATGACAATCTCTCGGAGAGTAATAAGAGCTACGGGAATCCACCAGAATCTTCCTGCTAGAACCATTGCCCAGAGACCGCCAAGGGCTAGGACCTTGTCTGCCAACGGATCAAGAAACGCGCCAGAGCGGGTGGTGCCTTGCTTACGGGCAAGGTAGCCATCGAGGCTATCGGTGGTGGTGATCACAACCCAGAGCACAAAGAGTGCCCAGCTTGACTCCTGGCGAACAATCATCACAAAGGCGACCGGAGCCAACAGCAGCCGAGCAATGGTTATTGCATTAGCTGGAGTGAGTAATGCACTTGGCCCGAAGGACCGCTCCTGTTCGGCCTCACTCACGTGTACTGTCCGGCAACTGAGCTGTGTGCGACCCCAGGGCAGGCTGATCAGCCTGTTGAGGGAGCAGCTCCGCAAAGAGATCCGGTCCCTGAGCATCGGTCACTAGGACGTTGTGGAACTCACCAACAGCGAGTGTCTCATCTACGTAAATGATTCCGTCAATCTCGGGTGCCTCAGCCGAGGATCTAGCAACACCAGGCTCGTCAACAAGCACGGTCAGCGTCTCGCCAATGCAAGCGTCCCGAACGGCTGCAGATATGTCGTCTTGCATCTCTCGAAGTTCGGCAAGGCGATCATTCATCAATTCAACAGGCACTCGGTCATCAAGGTCAGCGGCGTACGTGCCGTCTTCTGGGGAGTAGGCAAAGAACCCGCACCAGTGCAACTGCGCTGCTTGCACAAACTCAAGAAGCTGATCGTGATCTGCTTCGGTCTCGCCGGGATAGCCCACAATGAAATTGGACCGAAAGGTGGCCTTCGGCTGCAAGTTGCGAATCTGCTCGATGCGTTTCAGGTACTTCTCGCCTGAACCCCACCGACGCATGCGACGAACCAACGGGGCCGAGACATGCTGGAGGGAGAGGTCGAAGTAAGGCACTGGGCTTGCCGCCATGAACTCGATCAGCGGATCGGTCAGCTCCGACGGGTACAGGTACAACAAGCGAACCCACTCAACTTGTTCCGATACGGCCTCGAGCAGGTTCAGGATTCGCTTCTCGCCAACACCCTGATCACGGCCGTATGCGGCAAGGTCCTGAGCAATCAGCACGATCTCGCGAACTTCAAGCTGTTGGACCTCTTCAACTATTGAGTTGATGGACCGAGATCGCTGAGGACCCCGAAACGAGGGAATCGCACAAAAGCCACAGGCCTTATCGCAACCCTCAGCAACCTTGACATAAGCCCAGGGGGAATCTGACTTTGGGCGAGGCAGATTCAGCAGATCTAGCAGGGGCAGACTCTCGGCTGAAGCGGACAGCTTGTCAGTCCCGGGCTTGACGCC
>CANJEC010000024.1 GCA_947473395.1 Actinomycetota bacterium
CGCCTGCGAAATCTGATAGTGCTTGCCATTGAGGGATGGTCGTTCGTCGCGGAGCATTGGCAAAATAATCTGTAGGGCCTCTTCAAGCATTTCGAATCGGTCGGTGAAGGTGCCAAATTTGATACCAAAAGAGTCGTGTTCTAGTTCAAACCAGCCGCAACCGATTCCGAGTTGTGCCCTACCCCCCGAGACAATGTCGAGTGTGGTCACTGCCTTGGCCAGGATTGCTGGGTTGCGATACGTGTTGCCAGTCACAAGGGCGCCGAGTCGAACCGAAGAAGTAACCGATGCGAGAGCCCCCAAGAGGGTGTACGCCTCGAGCATGAAGTCCTCGGGGTTTCCCAGACCAGGTAGCTGGTAGAAGTGGTCCATGACTAAGACGGTGTCGAATCCGGATGCTTCTGCTGCTTGTGCCGCAGCGACCACAGTCGGAAAAATCTGCTCCGGGCTGCCACCGGGAAAGTTGAAGTTCGGTATCTGAAGTCCAAGTTTGGTCATGACCTATTCTGACCGAAGTTGTGCCAGGAAATCTATCGGAATGAGCGATAGGGCAGCATGAAGGACTTAAATGGTGCAGTATGACTGCTACTTGTTAGCGCACCTTGACTGCAATCCTCCAACCGAGATGAATCGAGATAAAGATGTCTGAGATAACCCCGATCGATGCTTCGGTGACTGACCTTCCGGTTCGTTACGGCCAGATTGACTTTGACTACGCACTACGCCTTTCAACCACTCCAGAGGTCGAAGACGGGCCCGTCTGGATGGTCAACCTGATGCGGTACCGCGACGTTGCCGAGTACTCCGATGGCAGGGACTCTACGTTGAGTGGCCGTGAAGCCGACGATGCTTACGCCCCACTCGAGTCGCTTGCAGCGGTGGGGGCTGAGGTGGTCTTTTTTGGAGATGTTGAGACGCAACTGCTCGGTGACCTTCCACCATGGGATCGCGTGGCTGTGGTGAAATACCCAACCCGTCGTTCCTTTATTGACATGCAGGAACGCAAAGAGTTCAAGGAACAGCATCATCACAAAGATGCAGGCATGGAGGCGACCATCATTTTAGGTTGCCAGCCCTTTGCTCATCCGGCTGCCCCAGAGGGTCTTGCCGAACCTGCACAGGTGCCGCACCCTTCCACGGCTGATGACCCGGCAGTCATGGTGGTACACGTCATTGCTTTTGACCGTGCTGAGTCTGAGCTTGAGCAAAGCATCGAACATATGACTGCCTATCAGGACCATGCAGTCAAAATTGGTGTTGCTCACGGAGTTCAAATCGCAGGATGGTTCAACGTTGAGGGCACCATCATTGGTGACGGCAGGCAATGGGACCAGGTTCGCTTCAACGCCTTTCCAAGCAGAGAGGCTTTTATGGCTGTTGTTATGGACCCTGAGCGACTTGCTGTTCAGGCCGAGCATCGTGAGACGGCAATGTCTGACACCTACACCATGATCGTGCGGCCGCTCATCAATAACATCGGCGCCTCGCATGCAGATGCCTTGTTGTCGGACAGCGAAGAACGGTGAGTCAGCAGCCATGAGTCCTTCGCAAACGGAGCAGGCCTCGGCGGACACAACTTGCGAGATCACAACCCCGAACGCGGTTGGCTTCCACTTCGACATCATGTGTCCGTACGCGTTTCAAACCTCGCTGTGGATGAGAGAAGTTCGAGATCAGCTCGGCCTTCATGTTGACTGGCGCTTCTTTAGTCTTGAAGAGGTGAATCGAGTAGAGGGCAAGAAGCATCCTTGGGAACGCGACTGGTCCTATGGCTGGTCGATGATGCGCATCGGTGCGCTTCTCCGAAGAACTGATATGAGCCTGCTTGATAGCTGGTACTTGCGCGCAGGTACTGCGCTGCACGTCGAGGGTCGAAAGCCTCACCGCCCCGAGGTTGCCGAGGAGCTTCTGATCGAATTAGGTCTCGACCCAGAGATCGTTCGCCAGGCGATTGATGACCCGACTACCAACGCAGAGGTGGCCGCCGAACACCAGCAGGTACTAGACCTTGGCGGTTGGGGAGTGCCCACCTTGGTATTTGACGATCTGCCAACCGGAGCGCAAGCACTTTTTGGTCCAGTGTTGATCAACCCACCGCTCGGCCAAGCTGCAGTTGACCTGTGGCAGGCAGTCACCGCTTGGTTGCAGTTTCCGAACCTTTACGAACTGCAGCGTCCCAAGCGGCCTGCAGATATTGAAGCAATCGCTGAGCAGTTCACTCCCTACTTTGAGGCTCGTGATTGGGTCTCCATCCAAAAGGACACACCCTGATGCCCACCATCGTTGCAAAAGAATCAATTGTTCCGTTACTCGCCGAAGACTGGGCTGCAGTAGCCGAGTTGTGTTCCGGGCTACAAGAACCCGAGTTCATGTTGCAGAGCTGCCTTCCTGGGTGGACTGTCAAGGATCAGTTGAGTCACATCACGGGTATTGAACTCATGCTGAATGGGGTACCCGCCCCAGAGGTCGATGTAACACATCTGACCCACCTAAAGAATGACGTTGCTCGCATGGGCGAGGTCTGGGTGGAAGATATGCGGTCCCTCTCTGGTGCCGAGGTGTTGCAGGTTTTTCTTGACGTCACGGCTGAGCGACTCGCTGCGCTGAACGCCATGACTCAGGAGCAGTTTGATGCGCCCTCGTGGACTCCAGTAAGTGCCGATGAGACCTATGGCCGCTTCATGCGCATTCGCCACTACGACACTTTTATGCACGAACACGATATTCGTCAGGCGCTCGGCCTTGAGGATCGAGCAGACCCAGCAGCGATACGTTCAGCACTGTCAGAGATCGAACCCTCGCTGGGCTATATCGTCGGGCGTAAGGCGGGTTTGCCTGAAGGGTCAAGAATTCGCATCGATCTGACCGGCGAGGTGCAGCGAACCTACCTAGTTGAAGTTACGGATCGTGCCCGTGTGGTGGACAACCTTTCAGCCGCAGCCTCGGTTGAAGTGTCGATGCCTGTCATGGCGTTCTTTCGACTCACCGGCGGCCGCTGCGAGCCAAGCAAGGTCATCGCAGAGCAGGTCCTGCTAGCTGGAGATCAAGAACTTGCCCTGCAGCTAGCTAGCAATTTGAGCTTTACGCTGTAACCGACAGTGCCGCTGTAACAGATAGTGCCAGTGACGCTGGGCTGCTCGCATCTGGAGCACCTGTTGGGTTCAGAGCAGCTCGCAAGAAGGGTTCAAACATGTCTGCCCAAGCTGTGTGGCCCTGACGGTTTGGGTGAAAGCGATCCTCTGCAAAAAGGTCCGTGGTGCCAGAGCGAAATGTGGAATCCGAGAGTTCTCGCACCGGAACTCGAGTCACTCGGTTGACCCGATCAGCAACCTGGCTGTGAATCTGATCGATGGTTGCACTCCGATGTGCAGCGAGGGGACGCAGACTCTTTGGCAGGCGCGGAATCACTGACAAGTCGCCGACCCCCAAGCTCAGAACGGGCGCCACACTGCTGAGCCGATTGAGCAGTGCTTTCAGGTCTCTGCGGAACAGCCGAGTCGGGGTTGCGTGTAAGGCATCGTTGGAACCGACTGCAAGAACAATCAAGTCAGGCTTCGTCAGTGCTGCATCAGCCGCTTGGTGCAGCAGGACATCACGCACTCGCGACCCACCTTTGGCATGGCTATAAAGGTCTACGTTCCATTGCAACCGGTCAACGAGCTGTGCAATCCAAATCTCGGAACCAGCTTGAAGCCCAGGGCCGGTCAGGGAACTATCTCCCAAGGTTGCGATGCGAACGGGTTCTCCGGCCGGATTGCCGTAGTTGCCGCTTGCAGAAAGATCCGCGAATCGGGGTAGGGAAGCATTCGCAGCGTGCAATGCCTGAACCCACAGCCCGCCGGCTGTCGCGAGCGCCAAGCTCGGTACCCCGATCGCAACCTCTCTCCGCATGCCTTCTACCTTGGGCAGTCTGGGCGCATTCGTCAACAGGTAAAAAGACCATATTGGACCAATTTATGGATTCATTTCCGTCCGCGCTATGCGTTGAGTCTGCGCCGCGAAGTAGTTTCAGGTACTAACTACTTCAACAGGGGGACCTAATGAGTCGCACTGATGCCGAGATCCTTGATCGCGATGGAGTCAATGACCTTGACGCCATCTTGGCGTTGACGAATACCGACATTTCCGAGTCGATTCACGCAGTCACCGATAATGCTGACGCAATCTTCACTTGGAACTACGAAAAGGGTGAGCGCCCCGGCCTGAACAAGCTCTATGAGAAGGCCAAGCATTCCATGTGGAATGGCGAGACTGACTTGGATTGGTCCATTGAAGTAGACCAAGAGCGAATCGCTCGGGAGTCGCCGATGACGATGAACACCGCGCTCATTGCCGAACTGGGAATCGACCTGAGCCGAACCTCGTTTGCTAGCTGGGGTGACGAAGAGTGGATCAAACTGGCTGTTGAATCCCAAAACTGGAGCCTGAGTCAGTTCATGCACGGCGAGCAGGGCGCGCTGGTGTGCACAGCCAAGATTGTTGAGACTGTTCCGTGGATTGATGCCAAGTACTACGCCTCAACCCAAGTCATGGACGAGGCCCGCCATGTTGAAGTCTTTGCCAAGTACTTAGACACGAAGTGCTCAGGTCATTACCCCGTTAACCATCACCTGCGGGCATTGCTCGATGACATCATCAGCGATAGCCGCTGGGACATGACCTACCTGGGCATGCAGATCATGATCGAGGGCCTTGCGTTAGCAGCATTTGGGCTGGCATATCAGGTCACGCCAGACCCGCTACTCAAGCAGCTGCTTCGCTATGTCATGAGCGACGAGGCCCGCCACGTTGCCTTCGGCGTCTTGAGCCTGCAGGAGTACTACACCGAGTTGAACTCTGCTGAATTGTTGGAACGTCAAGAGTTTGCCTTTGAGGCTGCGGTGCGAATGAGGGACCGTTTCTTGCAGCAAGAGGTGTGGGAGAACCTTGGCATTCCTGTTCGTGAGGCAATCTCGCTGTTTAAACAAGATGACCCGGAACTGAAGAATCAGGACCCGTTCCAGCAACTGTTGTTCTCTAAGATTGTTCCGAACTGCAAGAAGCTGGGCTTACTTGATGCCAATGATGGTTGGCTCCGCAAGCGGTTCGACACTCTTGGCGTGACCCAGTTCGAGGACTGGGCCGACACTGGCGAAGAGTACGAGCTGCTAGATGAAGTAGCTAAGGACCGAGCAGCAGCACAGTCCGAATAGCTTTCTGAGGGCTTGGACTTCCCTCCGAGTGCACTGCGAGAGATCGAACAAAGACGAACTCCCCTGGCCACTGGCCAGGGGAGTTCTTCGTTTTGATCTGCAATCGGCTCACCGGCCGATTGATTGTGGTCTTAGGAGATGACTGTGGTTCCCAGAATCGGGTTGGTAGGCGCATAGCACTTGGTGACTGCATCAACGCTGCCGAAGAGCGGAACTCCCGTTACACGAGCAGTAAACCCGATACTGAAGCTGGAGTAGCTCGAACCGAATAGCTGTGCGTTCAGCGAGGTTCCAGAAGCTCCAGTTGCCTGCAGGTTAATGGTCACCTCGGGAAGGATCGCAGTGGTTCCCGCGGCCAAGTTGCCAGGTACCGACAAAGTCACGATGCTGCCAGAGGCAGTAACGGTCACTGCGCCAGAACCCAAGGCGCTCCCGCCTGATTGTGAGGCAGACACAAAGGTGGAGCCTGCAGGAATCGCAAACTTAACCGTGAGTGACTTGAGGTAGCTGATCGCGTAGCCGCCACCGCTGGTTGGAACAACCACCGGGTCAGCAGTGAGTTTCATTGCGAAAGCGCCACCAGGAGTTACTGATCCTGGAACCAGGGTGGTCACGCCGCTACTCAGCCCGCTGGTACTTGACTGCCCAACGGCGGTGCCCTGACAGGTCATAGCCACAGCTGTCCGCACTGCTGCCGGAGGAGCAGTGGTCGTGGTGGTGGTGGGCGCAATCGTGGTGGTGGTCGTAGTAGTCGTAGTAGTCGTGGTAGTAGTCGTCGTTGGTGCCACGGTCGTCGTCGTTGGTGCAACCGTTGTGGTTGGAGCCACGGTTGTGGTCGGTGCCACGGTTGTGGTCGGCGCAACCGTTGTGGTGGTGGTCGTAGTTGGTGGTTTCGGTGGAGCCACGCAAGCTCCAAGCAACAAGGTTCCAGCAGCAAGAGTTGCCCCTAAAACGCCCCGTACCCGCACAGTGCTTGTCTGCTTCATGAACACTCCCATTTCGCCAATGCGAGCCCCCCTGGACCCGCCAAGTGAGTATTGACTGAAATTCAAATGAACACAAGCGGAATTGGTGCATTTTCATGACAAAAGTCACGCAGAATTCGCCTGCCGCAGCTACGAACCGCTGCTAATTTCCGAACTCGAAATATCTGCGGACCCGCCGAAAAGCCAAAGTTTGCAGCAACTTTTCTCACCCACTTTTTACTTTGCACTTGCCCGCCACCGCATCGGCCTGAGTCACCCTTTGGCCACTCCCCACTGGATAGTTGTCATGAACCGAATTTTCTCGCGGGCCGGAGTCTTTCTGCTCGGACTCCTCATCTCTTGCACCGCCTACTGCTTGACGGTTCGTGCAGATATCGGCCTAGGCCCACTCTTTCTGGTGCAGGTTGCCCTTGAGGGGAATTTAGGTCTCTCTGCAGGAACCGCAGCCATGGTCATCGGCCTAGTGCTCGTAGCGCTGAGCGCCATTGTTCGAGGTGGTGTTGGAATCGGCACCCTGCTTGCACCGATTCTGGGTGGGATCATCATCGATCTAGCGCTGCCGCTCACCCCGACTGTGCATGGGTTGCCGCTGCAAATCGCCGCATGCGCTGTTGGAACCGTGGTGATGATGCTGGGAGGGGCGTTCATTACCCAGGCGAATTTTGGGGTGGGGGGGATGGATGGCCTGATGCGCGGACTGTCGCGAAAGACCGACGCGCCGCTCGGCCATGTTCGCCTAGCTATGGAGGCCACGTTGTTGATCTGCGGCTTGCTGCTGGGGTCAGAAGCCGGGATTGGGACGCTCATTACTGCGCTACTGGTGGGTCACTCGTATCAATTCTGGGTTCGATTGCTCTCGCAGCAGAGAATCCTGTTGCCGGCTGGCGCGCCTACTGCAGCGAGACAGCAGGCTGTTACTGCTCTGGCAAACTGAAATTTCCTCAGGATCCATTCTTTCGGCCTTCAGCGAACTCGAGGGCGATACAGTTGGATAGTGCACAGTCTGTCAAGGTCGACGAATCTCATCTTTGGCCTGATCGCTGGACTTGCGATCGTCGTCACAACGAGCCAAGTGCTCTTTGGTCCGACAGGGATTTGGGTCTTCGACTCAGCTGACCTGCCGTTCCTGCTGCTCTCCTTCGCTGCCACAGCGATGTGTGTGCGGACCTCCCGCAGATCCACTGGCAAGGCAGTGCTGGTCTGGAGGCTCATTGCCCTTTCTGCTGCATGCAATCTGATCGCAGATATTGCCTGGGTTGCTGCCGAAGTCTTTGGGCTGACCCCGTCGGGTTCGCTCATCGATCTGGTCTACCTGATGAGCTACCCAGTGCTTCTTGTTGCTCTGGCGGTGCTTATACGAGCCAGAGACCCTCACAACGGCTCCGAGCATGCTCTCGATGGTGTAGCTGTTGTTGCTGGGCTGGCATTGTTTGCTTGGCAGGCCGTGGTGGTGGCGCCTGGTGGCCTTGCAGAGGCAGGAAGCCTGGGCCAGCAATTGCTGCTGGTGGCCTACCCGCTCATGGATTTGTTGCTTCTGGGGACCCTCGCCGGATTGATGTTCGGAACGACCCGGCGCAGCCCGGCGCTCTGGGGGCTCGTTGGATACCTGTTCGTTTTTTTGGTCTCTGACATGGTCTATGCAGTCGCGCTTCAGGGTACGGAAGGGGGCACTCTGCTAGCAGTTACCGACCTTGGTTTTGCTGTGGCCTATACCCTGCTGGGCGTAACGGCGCTCAACGGTTCGGCCCCGCTGATTGCAGATGAGCAACCCGCAACTGAAGCCGGTATCAGCAGGTTTTTGCTCCTCGGTGCGGCAGTAGTTATTCCCTCAATTACAGCAGTCATTTCCATCACATTCCTAGGTGGAGTAGACCCGAGAGTGTTTGCTGCCTCGGCAGTGGCAGTTGCCCTCGTACTCATGGTGAGGGTGGCAAGAATTATGTCGGCCGAGCAGTTCGCTCGACGTGCCGCCGAGAAGGCCCAAGGAGAACTCTCTCGTTTGGCCCTAGAAGATCCACTGACCGGTCTTCCGAATCGCAACGCCCTACTCGATCGGTTGTCGAGCCTCCCACCTGCTGATTCCTTGGCGCTGCTGTTTATTGACCTTGATCACTTCAAGGTGGTGAATGACACTGCTGGCCATGCCGCTGGCGACACCGTCTTGAAGGTGGCGGCGGCAAGAATCTGCACAGCAGTGCAGCCCGCTGGAGAAGTGTTTCGCCTTTCTGGAGATGAGTTTGTCGCTCTATGTGCCCCGGATCAGGCTGCGCCCGGTGGTGACCCTGCAGCAGTAGCAGAGCAGACGGCTCAGAGAATTCTTGAAGTGCTCTCGGCCGTGTTTGTCGTTGAGGATCTGCGCTGGTTCATCGGTGGGAGCGTGGGTATCGCCGTGAGCCATGCCGGGTCCCTTCGAGATTCTGATCAACTCATTCGCGATGCAGACGTTGCGATGTATGAGGCAAAACGGCAGGGCCGCGGCCGGTTCCGAAGCTTTGACCAGGACCTTCGTGAAGCTATTCGGAACCGCCATGAACTCGAGAACGAGATTCGGGTTGCTATTGATCGCAATGAGATTGAAGCTGCCTTTCAGCCCGTGGTGCACCTTGATGGCCACGAGGTGGCCGGGTTCGAGGCTCTGGCTCGATGGCGCGACCGCTCCGGTCGGAATCGGTCCGCAGCGGAGTTCATCGAGGTAGCCGAGCAGACAGGATTAATTTCGCAGATTGATCATGAGATGCTGCGAAAATCCTGCCGGTTCATCGCTGAGTTTAATGAACACCGGCTTGACCGCGAACCTGCTTGGGTGTCAGTCAACCTCTCGACGCAGGAACTCGCAGCTCAGGACCTGAGCACTCGTATCGCCTCGGTGCTCAGCGAGACGGGGATTGATCCGTCCTGGCTCACGATTGAACTGACCGAGGGTGCGCTCACCGTCGACCCTGATGTGGCAGTGCGCAGATTGACTGAGGTACATGACCTTGGGGTCTCGTTAGCCGTTGATGACTTTGGAACGGGTTACTCCTCGTTGGCGCACCTTCTGAGGTTTCCAGTTGACGTTTTGAAGGTGGACCGAATCTTTGTTGATGGACTCACCGCAACCACCTCGAGTCGAAGCGTTGCCGCGGCCGCACTTCAAGTTGCCCAAACCCTCGGGATTACCTCTGTTGCAGAGGGAGTCGAGACTCAGGTTCAGGCGGATGCCCTGCTAGCACTTGGTTATGACCTTGCTCAGGGGTATTTGTTTGCTCGGGCCATGCCCGCAACCGAAGCGCTTCGGCTAGCTCACGGCCCGTCGGTGCCGCGCCAATAAAGCCGCGCCAATAAAGCCGCGCCAATAATGCCGCGCCAATAATGCAGGGACAGTGGCGTTTCCTTTTACTGCATGTTGGTTTACTCTCAGACCATCGCTAGATCAGCATCCTTTGACTAGCTAAGACATCCATCGGGCTGGGTACGCGGAAAGGGTGACATGGATCGGCGGGGACTTTTGCGAGGGGGCCTATTCGGCCTGAGCGGGGCGGCAGCAGCGAGCCTGATCGGGTGTGCGCCGGGTACTGCGATGCTCCCGCCACCTGAACCAGTGGATTTAGGTCCATTTAGCTGCGGCATTGCCTCGGGCGTGCACAGCGATACTGCTGTTGTTTTGTGGACTCGCTTTGCACCAGCGGCGCTTGCCGGCCCCGTTGAGGTTGCTTGGCAGGTGGCATCAGACCGTGGGTTTGCGCAGATTGTTCAGTCGGGAACCGGAATCGGCTCGGCACAAAACGATGGCTGTATCAAAGTCCTCGCGGATAATCTTCCTGCTGGTCAGACCCTGTGGTACCGCTTCACGGTGGATGGACTGAGTAGCCCGATCGGCAGAACCAAGACGCTCCCTGCTCCGGGCTCAACTCCCGCCTCGGTACGACTTGCTGTGGCAAGTTGTCAGAACTATTCCGTTGGCTACTACCCCGCTTGGCGCGCAATTGCATCCGAGGATCTAGATGCAGTGGTGTTCCTTGGCGACTACATCTACGAGTACGCAGGAAGCGCCGATGCGTTGGATGTGCGCGCCGACGGGAGCGTGGAGGCCACGGACCTGCCCTCCTACCGAGCCAAATACAAGGTGTACAAGTCAGACCCAGAACTGCGCGCAGCCCACGCTGCGCATCCCTTTGCACCTGTTTGGGATGACCACGAGTTCATGAACGACTACGACCGCGTGAGCGTTGTGAACTTTCCCGAACGTGCAGCGGCTGCGTATCAAGCTTGGTTTGAGTATCAGCCGGTATGGCCAATTAACGCTGATCAGATCTACCGCCGCGCTAGATGGGGGAACTTGTTGGACCTATCGCTGCTGGATACTCGACAGTATCGTGACCCACATATCACTGGTCCGAACGGTGAGCGGCTCATCCTCGGCAGCACAGCAAGCCCGCCGCTCAGCCAAGTTCATGACGTCGGGCGCAGCATCCTAGGGACCGAGCAGCGCAACTGGCTCCTAGATGGTTTTAGCCAAGCCCAGTCAGACGCAGTTACCTGGAAGCTCGTTGCCAATCAGGTGATGATCAGTCCGATTCGCATTCTTGATCTTGACGAGCCTGCACTTCGAGCGCTCCGGCCGGACCTTCCTAAGCACGCCGGCGTCTATGCCAGTTTTGATGATTGGAGCGGCTATTCCTGGGAACGCGACCAACTGACGCAGCGAGTAGCAGCAGAGGGAATATCAAATCTGGGCTTTCTTACGGGCGATATTCATGCCTTCTGGCAGTCGCAGGTTCTGAGGGACTTTGATGAGCCGTTTAGTCCTGTGGTGGCTCAAGAGTTTGTGTGTGGTTCGATCAGTTCAAGAGGTGTTGACTACGCCGGAGATTTGACTCAGTCTGCCGAGGCGGCCGTTCGCACGCTACGACCAGGATTTCGATACGCGGACTTTCGCCGCCGAGGTTTCGGACTCGTGGACTGCACTCCGTCGCATGCCAGCGTTGAGTACCGAACAGTCAACACACGCACTCCCGACCTGAACGCTCCGAGCGCACAGCCAAAGCGTCGAGTTCGCTTTGATTGGCCAGCGGGCACGCAGAAGGTGAGCATTACCCGAGGATGACCGGGCACTGCTGTTGAATAGACACAATGTCTGAGCAGGTTTCGCAACCTATCTGGAAGCCACTCTCTGACGGGCTTCCGTTTTTTGCAGCGCTTAGCAATGGCAAAAGGTTGAGATCCGTCTCGGACCTGCTGACCTTCTTGATCACCTTGCTGCTAGCAGCGCTGCTCGCCGCACTCTCGGTTCCGACCTCGGGTTTTGAACAAGCCCTCGTAAACCTTATTGAGGTCATCCCCAGCTTCCTAGATGTTCTGTGGCGCCTTGGAGTTGCCTGCCTGCTGCTGTGGGTCGTGGTAATCCTGGTGTCATCGACGGTGCGTTTACGGGTAGAGGTGCTCGTCGATATTGCTGCAGCGTTTGTTGTTGCAGTTGGGCTGGCCTTGGCATTTTCCCGTCAGATTAACGGTGTGTGGCCGTCATTCTCGCAGGCTGCTTCGGGTGGCTCGGCCGGCTCAGTTCCCTTGATCTCCTTGGTCTGTGCGATCGCAGTTTCCTCGGCAGCCTCGCTGCACCTGTCCCTACCATTTCGACGTTTCGGGCGATGGGTAGTGCTTGCAGCGACGCTCTGTGTTGTCTTGCTCTCCTCTTCAACACCATTTGGTGCAGTGCTCAGCTTGTTACTTGGAATCGCTGCGGCGGCGGCAGTGCATCTTGGCCTTGGTTCTTCCATGGGCGGTCCAAACCCGGCAGGGGTGGGAGTTGCGCTGGCGCAGCTTGGTTTGGAGGTAGATCACCTTGTTGCTGCACCCAGGCAGAGCAGCGGCGTCTTTTTGGCAGAGGCCATGAGCCCAACAAGGGGAGCAGTTCATATCAAGGTCTATGGTCGCGATGCACGCGACACACAACTGCTCAGCCGCCTGTGGCGGGCAATCTGGTATCGCGGTGCTACCCGTCCGGCTATGACTCGCGAGCAACAAGTTGAGCATGAGGGATTTGTCACCATGCTGGCGGCAAGTCGCGGCATTGCCGTTCCGCAGGTGCTTGTGGCAGGAATGACTGACTCCGGTGACGCGCTCCTAGCAGTAGCGCACCGCGGCGTACCGCTTGAGCCGGGGCCAAACGTTGCGGTTGAAAAGATCTGGCACCTTGTGCGCTCACTGCATCAGATCGATCTGGCACACGGTGCGCTTGATCTCGACAGCTTTGCCCTGATTGGCCAAGAATTCCTGCTGACTGACTTGTCCACCGTCACCAGTACTGCCTCGCGTGATCAGCAACTGACAGACCTAGCTCAGACCATGGTGGTCACCGCGATTCTTGTCGGCATTGAACGCGCAACGGTCATTGCGGCAGAGCAACTCGATTCTCAAGATGTGCAAGATCTGCTGGCTTATTTACAGCCACCGGCGCTGAGCAGGTCACTGCGAGAGGACCTCAAAACCTCGGGCCTTGGAATCGAGGCAGTGCGCTCGGCCTTAGCCGCAGTTGAGGGAGTTGAGGTTCCAGAGATTGCTCAACTCAGAAGAGTCTCTCTGCAGTCGCTCGTGATGCTGGTCCTGTTGCTACTTGTGGCTGGAGCGCTCATCGTGTCGCTAGGCGAGGTCAGCATTCCCGACCTTGTAGCGGCGCTGGGATCGGCCTCAGTCACCCTTGCACTAGCAGCAGTTCTTGTTGGTCAGACCCCATTCTTTACACAGGCTGTGGCCACGCGTGGTGCTTGCCCCCGCCCTATTGCCTACGGTCCGGTCGCGCTCTTGCAGCTTTCGATTGGATTTATGGCACTCGCAGTCCCGTCAACTGCGGGCCGTCTTGCGCTAGACATCCGCTTCTTTCAACGACAGGGCATTCCGGCGGCCTCTGCAGTGTCGATTGCTGCCATCGATGGCTTCAGCGGATTTCTGGTGCAAATCTCGTTGCTCCTTCTGACCTTGGTTTTTGGTCTAGGGCGAGTCGACCTGACATGGAGGGACCCCACGGGTGGCGGCTCCGATGACCTAAAACTGCTCCTGATTGTGGCCGGAGTCATGCTGGTAGTTCTGGCCTTGGTCGCTGCGGCGCTCCCTGCAAGCCGAAACAGAATTTTGAACCGAGTGAGGCCCATGCTGAGCGAGGCCAAGCAGACGTTCCGCTCGCTGCGTTCCCTGTCGAAATTGCTACAGATTTTTGGTGGCAACCTGGGAAACCAACTTCTGTTTGCGCTCACGCTCGGAATCTGTCTGCGGGCCTTTGGCGGCAGTCTTAACCTGGCCACCCTGCTAGTGATTTACGTTGCGGCCGCTCTGTTCGGCGGCCTGATGCCCGTTCCCGGAGGAATCGGCGTTATGGAAGCGGCCCTGATGACTGGCTTGATTGCTGCTGGAATCGATACCACTACAGCCTCGGCCACAGCGCTGCTGTTTCGGCTCGCCACGTTCTATTTGCCTCCGATTTGGGGCTGGGTAGCGATTCGGTGGCTACAGCGCCACAGCTATCTGTGAGTTGTTGAGTTGTTGAGCGGGCACAACCTCAATGAGCTGTCGCAGGGTCCACCTCAGCAGTCCGCTGGCGAAGGAACATAGACAGGTGAGAAAACCGCACCTCCCGATAGCGCAGAACACCTCTCTCGAACTCGAGGCCTACATACTTCGCTCGGAATCAAACCTTGATTTTGTTGCGTTGCTCACCTTGTGGATTGTCTTGATTCCATTTAGCAGCTTCGGGTCTGACACGACGGCATTTATGGTTGCGTTGCTGACCAAGTTGTTAGTCTCATTCGTGTTTGCAGTGGATATGTTCCGTCGGGCTCGTTTGGCCCCGCAGCCTTGGACATATGTGTGGGCGCACCCCATTGGATTGCTTGCAATTGGCTTTCCCCCGATACGAGTTCTGTTCAGCATTCGACTCGTCACCTCGCTCTTTCGGCGAGGCCACTTAGCCAAGTTCCTTGCCGCGGACTTTGTGCTCCTCATCAATGGCGCACTCATCGTCTACTTCTATGAGCGAGATTCCGCTGGAGCGAATATCACTAGCCTTGGTGACGCTGCTTGGTGGGCGATCGTTACGGTCACCACAGTCGGCTACGGGGACCTGTATCCAGTAACTGCGGCGGGTCAGATTGCTGCAGCATGTGTCATGTGCATTGGCATTCTGACTCTCGCTGTTATCACTGCACAGGTTTCGTGGAGTTTCAGCCAACAAGTGGACGATCGAACCAAGGGATCACGTACTGAGACCCTTGAGCCCGAAGCAGTAGCGGTGGGAACCATTCTGCCAACGAGTGATCTTGAGGGCCTGCATGGCCGCCTTGACGGCATCGAGGCTCAACTCAAAAAGTTGATCCACCAGTACGACCCGCCGCACGAGCAGCAGCTCGACGCAGCGCCAGAGCCGGACGACTCCTAGCGTTTCTGCTGCTTGAGTCTTGCTAGTGGAGCCTTAGGAAGACCTTGATTGCAGGGCATCCCAAGCTTCAGTGAGCACCGTGCGGAGCACCGACTCGATGAGCGCGAATTCGCGTTCGCCGGCAATCAGCGGTGGTGACAAGACGATGAGTGGTTCGGCACGGTCATCGGTTCTACACATCAGGCCTTCTTCAAACAAGCGTTGCGAGATCAACCCCTTCAGAAGCCACTTGCATTCCTCTGCGGAGAACGTCTCGAGTGTGACTGGGTCCCGCACCAGTTCAACTACTTGCAAGTAGCCCTCACCGCGAACATCACCCACGATGGGAAGATCCTCGAGGCGACGCAAATGCGCAGTCAGGCCCGACTCGTTGTCCAGCACGTTCTGCAGCAGATTCTCGCGCTTCATGATTCCGATGTTGGCAAGCGCCACTGCAGAAGAGACAGGGTGGCCGGCAAAGGTCACACCGTGCAGGAACATGTCATCCTCGCCAAGGAATGGCTCGGCTAGGGCCTCACTGATCATCATCCCTCCGAGCGGGGAGTAGCCCGAGGTGACGCCCTTGGCAAAGGTGATGATGTCGGGCTGATACTCGTAGCGCTGCGAGCCAAACCAATGCCCCAGCCGCCCAAATGCGCAGATCACTTCGTCCGAGATCAGCAAAACTCCGTAGTGGTCGCAGATTTCCCTGACGCGTGCAAAGTACCCAGGGGGTGGAACGAGCGCTCCACCAGTGTTTTGTACGGGTTCGAGTATCACGGCCGCGACTGTGGAGGGGCCTTCCATCTCTATTCGCGTAGCGATGTCATCAGCGCATCGCAGGGCAAATGCCTCAAGGTTGGCTGCATCCGGGTCGCGGAAGCTGTTTGTGTTGCGGACTTTGACAGCGCCTGGAACTAGGGGCTCAAACACGTTCTTGATTGCGGGGAGACCCGTGATCGACAGGGCGCCCATGGTGGTCCCGTGATACGAGAGATAGCGAGAGATGATTTTGGTTCGGGAGGGCTGCCCAATTTGAGCGAAGTACTGCCGTGCAAGCTTCCATGCTGACTCGACAGCCTCGCTGCCACCGGTGGTAAAGAAGACTCGGTTCAGGTCGCCGGATGATAAGGCCGCCAATTCCGCGGCCAGTTCAAGGGCTGGTTCTGTTCCGTAGGACCAGATGGGAAAGTAGGCGAGTTTCTCTGCCTGCTTGGCGGCAGCCTCTGCTAACTCCTTGCGGCCATGTCCCACCTGAACTGTGAACAATCCAGAAAGACCGTCCAGATATCGCTTGTTGGACTGATCAAAGACGTAGCAACCCTCACCGCGCACCATGACTGGTAGTCGCTGCTGTTCGATCGGTGACAATTGGCTGAACTGACCCCATAAG